>WJJB01000456.1 GCA_014729935.1 Candidatus Bathyarchaeota archaeon
GCTCACCGAGCCGCTGGCACCATAGAACGGGAAGCTACCGTCGGTGGGACCGAAACTGCTCACGATCCATGGAGGAGCTTCTTGGTGCGAAGCCTCGAATACGTTATTGAGCTTGAAGCGATTGCGCACCCATTCCTTCGTTCCCTTGTTATTGGCATCATTTGCATCAGTGACATCGAAATCATCGAACACGTAACGCAACGTGAAGGGGATGACCGATCCACCCAAGCTTAGGCTCTGGGCGAACATGCCAAATTCATGCACGTTTTCGTCATTGGAATCCTTGAAGAAAAGCGCGATATCCCTTTCATCACCAGCGGGAGGCTGGAACACGCCGTTATAATCCGACATGATTTCCTGTATCTCTTGGATTGGCTGGTAGATCCAGACGTTACCCGCGTTGGGCACGTCCACCATCATCCAATCAGGTATGACGTTCACGTTGGAAGTTTCTGGACAATCAGGAATCGGGAAGTACGGGTTCGTGTAGGATTGAACTGTCGTGTCACGCCATGATGCATACATGAGCCATCGCTCCCGTCTTCTTGCGTCGGGCCCGTTGAAGTCCCACCACGCGTGATAATCTTGCGTGTAGGACCCTTGGGTATTAATTGGCGTGTAACCTTGCCCTGAATCGTCACCTTCATTCCCGTTGATGGTCAACGTGCGTGGCCACCACCCGGCAGGAGCATAAGCTGTTTGATCCATCCAATCCCACGGTGCGTAATCGACCAGTACCGGGGCATTATCGGATGCAATTTGCTGGATGCCTGTGAAGAACGGGAAGTTATGATTCTGGATCCACGTTTGATCGTCTTGGAACAAGTCCATGCAATCAAATTGGGGCCACGTGCTGTCTTGGTAGCCAACACCCCCTCCCAGGTAAATCCGAGTGGTTGAAGGCAAGCTATCGTCCAGCTGCATGCCCTTGAACCAGGCATGCATGTGCCACATGCTCCCGAGATCGTATTCGTGGATTTCAGGTGGTAACTGTACGAGCGGGTACGTATTGTTTACCAGCTCGAACATGTTTGGATACACCATGATGTCCTTTTGCTCATAGAACACGAAAGTTTCCACCACGCCATCAGCTGGCGAGTCCGCTAGCAAGTCAAGCAAGTCTGCATCGATGTCCCGGATCATTTCCAAGGTGATCGATGCAATTAAAGCCTGCGGTCTCTCCACGTATGCCATGACGGGACCGTCAATGGTAGCCGTGCGACTCACGTAATTTCCATCGCCAAACACGTTTTGCTCCATTTCCAAGAACATGGGTTCCCAGCTGGCGCCATTATATCGATGCATGGCACCGTCCTCGTAATGGAATCCTTGATTACTGCCCCAGGGACTCGGGTTCCCGTAACTATCAACCCACCTGTACCTGATGGCAATATCACCAGCATTTGGCGATGCGGGGAACGATGATGAATAATCGAACCACGCGGCTCCCCTGTTACCACCATTGGCGGGATCCCGCCAGCCGTGATTGACATCTGTGCGGTAATTTGGATGTGCAGTCTGGTCGGGATTACCTCGATGGTGGAAGAATCCAACATGGGTCGTGTAGTCATTGAATTCCCTCTCGTTCCGGTTCCCGCCACCACCACTGGGATCCCCCGTGCTTGGTGCACCAACCGCGTACCACTGCCCTTCAGCCCCGTATTTCAATACAAGGCCGGTGTTAATCTCGGGATATGGCGTGCATGAAGCGAAGTAAAGCCATGCATCTGCATACACGAACTCTTTCGGGAATTGCTTGAAGATATTCGTGGGTTGGAGCCCCGGTAGGGTAATTTGCAGGTCATTGAACTGGTCGGCGTTATTTGGATTCACCTTCAACTGGTAGTTGCTACCGGTAATCTTCAGCTGTGCTTGATCGAAGCTCACCTGGTCGCTTTCTCCAGATGCAACGTAGGACAGCGAGTCACAGATCTTGCCCCCCAAGGCAGATGGCACTTGGTTCGTGTCATAATCTGCCTGGGCAACCGGTCCCGTTGCGACATCCGTGGGATCGAAGTAAATATACACCCACGACTGACCGCCATCCACGGGATCGATTATGACCACTTCCCACCGGTTCGGCCACAGGTCTCGCCTGTACCAGATACCTGATGCTTGTTCAACTTTGCGTCCATTCTTTGCCAAGAACATGAGTTCGTCATCGTAGTCAATGCAACCGCGCACCTGACTTGTGGTCGTGGGAGAACCTCCCCATGACTCCAAGCTTTGGGCGGCGTGGAATTCGGGCCAATTATTCATGACGCCTGCTTCTCCTGGAAGGAGCCCGCCTGTCGCGCCAGTATGATTCGCTGCGGGTCCATCAGGGAAGTACAGGGTTTCCAAGCCAGGATAAAACCTGGATGGAACGTAGCCCGGTTCCCACAACATTTCCTCGAGCAAGGCAGTTGGTCGTTCACCATTTGGGTAGCCACCACGCCTGCCAGAATCGATGTAATCGGTATCGCCAGTGATAACCCAGCGATATCCCTTCTCGTTAATCTGGAAGGAGGTCTCGTGCCATTGGTTATCGGCACCGTAGTAAGCTACTACCATCTCGTCAACGCCCAATCCCCACAGGGATCTGGCACCGCTGCCCTGACCCCGAATCGCGGGGTCGAACATTTGAGCGATACCTTTCCTGTTTAGCGTCACGGGATACCCCTCACGAGTCAAGTTGGGATTCGACCCTGATGTCTTAAACTCCGGAACTACCGGGGGTTTAATTGGAGGGTCATCACCGCCGTTATCGGATATGCCAAGATTCGCTGCAAACCCGATGGCAACGCCGCTGACACCAAAAAGAAGGAGGAGGCCGATGCCCCACTTTCTCTCGGAGATGTATCGCGTGATCGAGGAACGCGTGTTGTGTCTTCGACTAGGAACGGTCATGTTCTTAGCTTTTTTTCTCATTAAACCAGAGATGCCCGCGAGCGCTCCAAACGCGATGAGGGCGCCAAGCGCGAGCAAGCTAATTGCTAACATTGTTTTACAAACCTTTCCTTTGTGTGTCTCTTGCCAGCCCGGATAGATCGATGGGCTGGTCTTGCCTTAAATCACTTCTTAGACTAGCTCTATATCAACGTGATATGTTCATTGCATAGTACATGGACATCCCCCGTTTAGCGACGGGATGATGCTCCATTCTCAACACGTCTCTGATAAAGACAAGTCATATTTCTCGAGGAGATGTATATATAGCTTTTGTGATGCAAAATGGTGAAAACCTCCACTCATCAGTGGTACCTACCGTTGTTTGCCTTTGCGAAGCTTTTTAAAGACTGCCAAGCCTTCCCACCGTGGATGATGGAAACTATTGATGCATCGGGGGATTCACCCCATGAGAGTGAATCCAGGCTGGTGAAGGCATGGAGGTTCATCAAGGGTACCGTGCGAAAGTATTCCATCTTTTTCATCCTGTATGGGAATGCACTACTCATAATGGCAGCACTCTACGTCATGCTCGCACCGGGACTCATGGATAGTCTCTCTCCCATCAACAAGGAAAGCGTTCTCAATCAAATATCTGCCACGTATTTCCTTGGAACGTGGGTATTTATCTATCCTTTCATTCTTGAACTTGATGTCAAGATCAGCAAGCCAATCAAGATAGTGTATTGGGGGACCTTCATTAAGATCCTTGCCATCATCGTGATGGAAATGCTCAATATCTTTCCAGGATATAACAACTTCGACACGGATTACACGTATGGCATGCGGTACGTCGATCCATCTCTCGAAAGCGAGATATATTATCCCCCGGGAACCTCATTGTATCTCGCGTTCATGTTCCTTATTAATCCCGGCAAAAGCACGCTCCTGTTCAGGTTGGTGAACCTGGCTTGGGAAACGGGGACCTTTCTCGTGGTATTCGAGATTGCCAGGACGAAGCGCATTAAGAAATCTCGAAGAGCGGGGAACACGCTTTTATTCCTCACCTTCTCGGCAACCTGGGTTTTCACCAACTTGATCCACTCGAAATTCGACATGTTCGGGATATTCATGTCCATGGTGGGAGTTTATTTCGTAATATGCAAGAAATGGTGGCTCAGTGCGCCATTTCTCGTGTTTGCCGGGTTTTTCAAGATATATTCTTTCCTTTGGATTATTGGAATCTTGGTCGTATTAATGAAACAAAAGGATTGGAATTCGTTCAAGCATTTCACCTTGGGATCCATCCTTTCAGCGACGTTATTTCTCGCCCTCTTCACGCTGATAGAGGGATTTGCCTTCGTTGAGAATTTATTAACCTTCGGGTGGCATTTCACGGTTTGGGAAGACCTGTACAATCTCAATTGGAGTTATTACTTGAAATATCTCGTTATTCCCGGGTTGAATTTCCTCCCACCGGTCCTGATCGTCGCGGCAATCTTGTGGTACCTGTACAGGTACCAGCGAGGAATAACGCTCCAGATGTTTGCAAATATCACTATCATCCTCTTGCTGCTCTACCCGTCCGTGAATTTCCATTATCTCGTGTGGATCGTGCCGATTCTCGCTCTCACCTACCAGGATTACAAGGTGCAATTTTCCAGGGCTACGCTTGTATACGAGGTGATTCACGTGGGCATCGATATGCATTCATTTTGCTGGTTCTTCCTTTTCGGTCTCCAGAAATACGTTGCAGTAGATAACCCGCTAATCACCTATCCCGCGAGCTACCCCGCGTGGTTGGCAATTCGCTTCATCACCATCCTTCCTTTCCTGATCGGGCTCCTTTATTACATGAACCGGGATCCAACGGCCCTGGGTATGACTGCCATCCAAGACTCTTCGATCGACTCAAGCAAGCAATCCCAGACCATCAAGAATCTCGACGCTTGATGCCATGCTGCACCCTGCAGTCAATTGACGAGCAGCTACACCCGATGTCTTGTTCTTTATCAATGCCGCCGAACATGGCGAGGGAACCCACCATGCTATCCAAAGCGGAAGGACACAAGTGAGAGGTTTCACCAAATCTTACCTTGGTTCCAATATTGATTCCCCGGGGGCACGTTCCGGAAACTCCCGATACGACAGTCCACACCGATCTCCAGATCACGTCCTGGGGGAACTTTGCCAGCTGGAGTAGTTTCTCTAGAAGCTTCAAATAAGGGGCTCCACGTGAGAGCTGGCGCGTGATGCAGGCGTGAATGCTAGCTTCCACACCTGGACACGAGAATTCCTGTTTTTTATCCGGGAACCCGCCATAAAGCATCCCCAAGAGCGTGGGATATAATGCATGGGATGCCATGATGCACCCAAGCGGTTCCATGGTGGTAAGAGGGTGCTCACGTTTTTTCCTTGGATAACGACACGTGCGTTTCATTCCCGGGATGAACACAACTGGATCCCTTCCGCGGATTTGCCGTTCCAACATGCAGGGAGAGATCGTGCAATCAGCATCCATATTCACGCCATCACCAGCCCAATTGGTATCAGGATTACTGGAACTTGAGGTTCCTTTGGTAACTTCATTACCTCCAAGAACCAGTGCAACCGTACATGATGCTGAGCCATCAAGCAGGGAGAATATCCCGTTACCCCTTCCCACGGAACGGATGAAATTCATGAATGGAAAGCTTAAATCCAGGATTTCCAAGTGCCGGTGGGAAATCCCCTTGATGATGACATGATCCCCCTTGGAGTGACACGGGCATGATTCCTTAGCTTCCAAGAACGATACTTCGAACGCATCATGGCCTATATTGGTTATCCTCATGGCTACGAGTCCCACAGGACACATGGCAGTTACCACGTTCGATTGCACCTCCCACGGGAAACGAGCGCCCGCCATGAATGCAAGCATGTACGGTAATGCCACGTGGAGGGCGGATGGACATAATTTCTTCTCACCGTGATTGAACTGGACGGTCGTTCCTTCCTCCTTGATCAGGAAGTCGTTCCACGATATGTTGCACGCAGGATAGTTCCCGAGTTTCATCTTTTTTTTCAACCCTCGGCAAGGCTCACCTTCTCCCGAAGAATGTTTGCAAGCCTAGTAGTATGCTATTGGTTCGGATGTTGACGATATCGTTGAATTCCACGTACTGGATGTATGCGCAGGATCCGCATTGAGTACTTGCGAGGTGTTCCCATGCTGCTTGCAATCCAACATTCTTGTAGTTCAGCCCATTATGAATTCCCTTGCATATACACGGGTAAACGATACCTTCACTATCGATGTACATCGCTCGATCTCCTGCATGGCATGCCTTGACTTGCCATCCTGCTCCTTGAGACTCCAAGATTTCTTTTTTGGGCATTACATGTTGTTGAGACGGCCACTGGATGATATATTCCATGGCGCTCACGGTATTATATACCGGGTAACCACGTCGCTTGCAATCCAATACCATCTTCCAGAAGGATTTCATGCCATCCATATCAAGAAGAAAACTTGATTCGCCAGGCATTCCCGATGGAATGGGACTTGAAAATCCGAACGTGGTCCCATGGCGTCTAGCGATGGCAGCAAGGTGGTTTATAGTATCGATGTTTGCAGATTGCTTGGTGACCACGGCATGCACGCGAGTGGGAATCCCGGCACGTGTAACTGCGTTCAAGCCTTGGATGGTTTTCTGGTAGGTTCCCTTTCCGCGCATCAGGTCATTCACTGCCTTGGGGCCGTCCAAACTAACGCAGGTGAGATCAACATTCTTGACATCATCAAGCCGTTGTGCCAACAAGGTACCATTCGTGACTAGTTCGCATAGCATGTTCTTTTTCTTGATGTGCTGAATGAGCGCACCAATATCATCCCTGAGCAATGGTTCCCCACCGAGCAGCACGATCCACCTAGTTCCCATGTCATGCAGGTTATTCACCAGGTTAAATAATTCTCGGGTGGAGAAATCCCGTGATGGCGTGTCGAACCGGTTATTGGGGTTGGAATAGCAGTACTTGCAACGCATGTTGCACCTGTTGGTCACGTGAAGCGATACAATGATGGGGGTTCTCTTTCTTGCTAGCTTGGACCAAGTGATGCTTGCACCAAGCCGTATCAATGAAGGAAGCGTCTTCACCATCTTGCGCAGGTTCAGCTGCATGAATGCCTCCCGTATATTCTACCTTAACGCCCTTATTTACTTGACGGCGTGCAAATATCCGGGTGACTTGGATGTGCTTGATAGAATGGAACGGGACTGCCATGATGGACAAGCAAACCTTTTTTTAAGCTTGAACACCGTACCAACTCGAAATGCGAGTTGCGTTAATCTTTCCCAATTACCTCGATACGTTTTTCATGGTGTCCGCTTCAGCGCATCCCCCGCTTGGTTTAGCCATGATTGCCACCATGGTGCAAGAGGCGGGCCATGAAGTAATGGTGATCGATGCAACTGCAGAACGGCTTAACACCCACCGCCTTCTCGAGAAAATTGAAAAATTCTCCCCGGATATCATTGGAATCACCACCATGGTTTCCTTTGCGAGAAGGGCAGTAGTTACCGGAAAATGGATAAAAGCAAGATTAAATGATATCCCTGTTATCTACGGGGGGCCTTGGGCAACCGTGGAATTCAAGGAAATTCTTTCCAGCGGCGCCGGGGATTACGTGGCAATCGGTGAAGGGGAGCACACGGTGGTGGAACTTCTATCATGCTTGAAACGAGGTGAATCACTGCACGAGGTGAAGGGATTGGCTTTCCTGCATGAGGGAGAGATCATCACGACACCCCCAAGACCCTATTGCGAAAACTTGGATGCTCTCCCGTTTCCCAACTGGTCCCTGTTTCCCAAGCCACGGCACTATTTTTTTGATTCAAAAGGAACCACGTTTTATCCTATTATGACCTCGCGTGGGTGCCCGCTGGGTTGCATCCATTGCACCAAGAAAATCCACGGGTACAAGATCCGGTATAAATCAGTCGAACGAGTCATTGCAGAAATTGCATTCCTTCATGGTAGATTTCACGCCGACGAAATCATCATAGCAGATGATAACTTCAACCATGATATAGACAGGGCAGAAGAAATCTGCGATGGAATCATGAAGCTCGATTTCAAGATTCATTTACGTTTTTCGAATGGTATCAGGGCGGACAAGCTCACCCCGCGCTTGGCATGGAAGCTCAAGCAAGCAGGTGCATATGATATTGCCCTTGGCATCGAATCGGGAAACCAGCAGATCGTGTATAAAATTGGCAAAAACCTTGATCTCGATACAGTCCGCCGTGCAACAAGCATTTTAAAGAAATTGAATATCATTTCAAGGGGGTTCTTCATGATTGGTCTCCCACACGAGAATATCCATACATTAGTAGATACCAAGCGATTTGCACTAGAGCTCGATCTTGACATAGCGCATTTTTACAAGGTTATCCCGTTTACTGGAACCAGGATGCACGATATAATACGTAAAAAGGGAACCTTATTAGACAATTTCAACGCCGGGAAGAATTATTATAGCTTGAACGATGCTGTATTCGAATTTGAGGGGCTTCCCAAGGAACTGGTTGAGCTTGCACGGGAAGACATTCACCGGTCGTTTTACTTTCGGTGGTCCAAAATAATTGGGCTTCTAGGTAAATTGCGCCTATTCAAGAATTTCAGGTGGCTCCTGAATGCCCTCTTTAGGGTCATATTGAATGCTTTCAAGGGTACTGGCACAGACTCATCTAAAGGAACGAGGGAGAGCATCCTGACACGACTGCGAGAGATGGGGAAAAAAGCACCGATTACTTGAAAAACACGTTGAATCCCAGCATGATTGAATGCCACGCCATATCCAGCACGTCATTGAGCTCCATGTATTGCACGTAGGCGCAAGCATGGCACGTGAATCGTGCAAGGTAATCCCATGCCTTCTTGAATCCAACTTTCTTCACGTTGAGCCCTTTTTTTATACCTTGAACGATGCAAGGATACGCATATCCTTCACTATCGATGTAACAATACCGCTCTCCGACATGGCATTTATCCAAACCCAACTCACATACCCTATCCATATCCTTGATCACGTCCAACGGCGCCAATGGCCACGAGATGGCTCGATCGAGCGCGTGGTACGTATAATAATTCCTGCCGTATTTCGTCTTGAGGGTTTTCAGTAATTTCCAGAATTTCACCATATCTTCAGGTGGCACCTGCAATTCATCTATTTCATTGTACTCGTGAAGAATGGGGCTTGAAAAACCAAAAGTTGTGTTAAATTTGGCTGCCAAATATGCAAGATGCTTGATACTCTTGGCATTGTTGTTTAACGTGGTGATTGTGGCATGGATTCGCGTTTTAATTCCATGATCCTTGGCAATCTTCAATCCGTTCACTGCAAGATCATATGTTCCTTTGCCCCTGATTGCATCATTCACTGCCTTGGGGCCGTCTAAACTAACGCAGGTGAGATCAACATTCTTGACATCATCAAGCCGTTGTGCCAACAAGGTACCATTCGTGACCAGTTCGCATAGCATTCCCTTTTTCTTGATATAACGAATGATGAAGCCAATATCATCCCTCATGAGTGGTTCCCCGCCAAGTAATATCACCCAACGACAACCTTCTGCGTGTATCTCGTCTATGAGCGAGATCAACTCGAGAGTGGTGAAATCGTCAGGGGGATTATCGAACCGCGCCTCGAAATTGGCATAGCAATACCTACACCGCATGTTGCACTTGTTTGTCACATGGAGCGAGACGGTTACCGGGATTCTTTTCCCAGTCACCTTGCTTACAAAGATCTGCTTGGCTATCCTTGCCAGCAGGATGCCATGGGTCAACTTGTCCATCATCCAGGAATCATCCACACGTGCTAGCACCCGTTAAGGACCTTGCAAGAAATAAAAAGGGAACTGGTCCACAAAAATTCGATGATTTTGCAGCATGCCCACAACAGGTTGATGGGATCATGCATCAACATTAATATCCACATCATGACTAGGCATTGATAGAACATGAAGGTCCTGCTGATCTTCCCCAATTATCTTGAATCCTTCCACATCATCTCCGCTTCATTCTATCCGCCACTGGGACTGGCAATGATCGCTGCTGTTCTCAAGGACCAGGGACACGCGGTTACCGTGGTAGATGCCACAGCGGAAAGGATGAACATCAAGAGGCTGATGAAACACGTCAAATCAATAAAGCCAGACCTGATAGGGATTACTGCCAACATATCCTATGCTAACAAGGCAAATGTAACCGGGAGAATGATCAAGCAACGATTCAATGAAATCCCGGTTATATTTGGTGGACCATATCCCACGACCCGATTCGAGCGACTATTGCGGGATGGTGCCGGTGATTTCATCGTCTTGGGGGAGGGCGAGCGGACCGTTGTGGATCTCGTGGATGCCTTGGAATCGAACACGCATCCAAGCACCGTGGAAGGTATTGCTTTTCTCGATGATGGGGAGATAATCACGACTCCTGCCAGGGAAAGGTGCGTGGATCTCGATGCGTTACCGTACCCCGCATGGGAATTATTCCCCAAGCACCGCAAGTATTTCTGGAACCCGAAAGGTCGTCGATATTACCCCGTGATGACCTCAAGGGGATGCCCCTACGGCTGCATCAATTGCACAAAGGCAATCCACGGGTACAAGATCCGGTACCGTTCTGTGGAAAACGTGATTGGCGAGATGCAATACCTGCATGATCACTTCGGTGCAGATGAAGCCATCATCATCGATGATGGATTCAATCATGATATCAATCATGCTGAATGCATATGTGATGCCATCGCTGATTTGGATTTCAAGATGCACTTGCGATTCACGAATGGGCTTCGAGCAGACAAGATCACGCCCCGCCTTGCTTGGAAGTTAAAGAACGCTGGGGCATACGACATCGTGCTTGGCATCGAGTCGGGTAACCAGCAGGTCGTGAATAAGATGGGTAAGAACTTGGATCTTGACATGGTTAGAAAATCCGTCATGATTCTCAAGAAAGTGGGAATCACCACTTCAGGTTTCTTCATGGTGGGCATTCCCGGTGAAACGGTGAGCACCATGATAGACACGAAGCAAATGATACGAGAGTTGCAGCTTGACCGGGCTCTCATCAGTCGTGTCATTCCATTTCCAGGGACCAAGCTGCATGATATCGTGAAGCGAGATGGCAGGGTAGCGGACGATTTCGAGAGACGCACGATCTTTTATAGCCACAAGGAGCCTGCGTTTGAATTGAATGGTCTTCCCTCCGAGCTAATAGAGCTTGCCTTCCAAGATTATTACCGGACGGCATACCTTAATCCACGCCGCATGTTCCAATACTTGAAAACAATTCGGTGGAAGAATCTTAGGGTCCACCTGAACTTCGCAATCACCACCCTGTTTAATCTCTTCAAGCACAAGACAGGAAAAAAACCCCATGAGCTACGGGAAAAAGTGTTGGAGAAACTGAAATCACCTGGCAATAAGCATTCTTGAGTCGGGTAGGTCCGGCCATTACTGGTCTTTCCCCCTAAGAACCACGCGTGACAGTTTCCCGGCACGTGGCTCAAGCAAACGGAGCCGCCCAGTCACCAGCCAACGGGGATTGATTACTCCACGACCTGAACGTTGCACACGAAGGCACGTTAGTCCATTTGGATTCCGGCC
>WJJB01000457.1 GCA_014729935.1 Candidatus Bathyarchaeota archaeon
CCATATAGGTGAAAATCAATGCCCGATATCAAGTACAATGGACCACGCGTCAGGTACATTGATTTAGCAGAGGATAAGGTATTCATGGCTGATCCGAGCACTCCCGTGCAAGAACTCGCAGGTACCATGGTAGAACACTGGATAGACAGCATATTCATTGTAGACAAGGGAGAAAAATTACTCGGGATCGTCACGGACGGCGTCTTGCTTACATTAATTGCCCGGGATGCAGATTTATCCGAGAAAACCGCCAAGGAGATCATGGCAACACCAGTCTATAGCGTGAAACAAGATGATCCCATTCTTCCATATAGCAAGCTGGTGGAAACCTTCTCGAAGCGCCATAACAGGGTAAACCGCCTAGCAATCGTTGATGAGCAGGACAGGTTGGTGGGGGTATTGAACATGAATATTCTCAAGAAAATCGGGCGATTCTCGCGGAGTTACGAGATCACGTTGAAGAAGAAAACGGAGGAGGATTGAGCCTTGGATGCAAGAACGGATTTGAAACGGGAAGATCTGCATATTAGAAATTACCGGAAAAGCGATTACCAAGCCACATTGAAGCTCATGGAGGAAATGAGCGAGGTTTTCGCTTTTTACTTCGACAAGGATAAGTGGACGGAATCTGCAGGTTTGCGCTCATTCCAGCCAGGATATAGCAGGACAACACTCATTGCAGAGGTTCCAGGTGAAGGAGTAGTCGGCATGGGCATCATCGAACTTGTTAAGGATGCCAACGGCTTGAACGTGGGATATCTCAGTAACTGGGGTGTACTGAAGGAATTCCGGGGCGCGGGTGTTGGTCGTTTCCTTGCAGAGAAGGCAATTGCCATGCTCACCAAGATGAACGCGGATCTCATACGAATCAAGATCGCCCTCAACCCGAATCCAGATAAGGTGCTTAATCTCGTCAAATCCATCGGTTTTGAGCCAAAATACATCGCGGTTGAGAAAAAGATAGAGAAGGAATGATCACGGGATTGGTGCTTTGAATTGCATGGTGCCCCCTTCCCCTTGGTGAAATTCACCAGCTATTTCCGGTGGAGACATGGCCATTCCACTGCTTGAATCAAGTGATATATTGCCCCGAATGTCAACCGTGCCACCCGTGAATGTTTCAGGAAGCTTCACGTTGAATGAAAAGTCACGCTTGAACCATGTGCCAAATTCCACTTCAATATTGTAAGGTTCCTTTTTCAAGTTCACGAGAGGGGATTGAAAATGAAATGACTCGGCATGTGCCAGGTCGATGGTGATTCCCCGGTTGGATGCCTTGAACCCGGTAAACCTGGCAGCAGCCGATAAAAATCCCGCATGCAGGTTATTGTTGGCGAATGGGAAATCACACATTGGCGTGGCAACGTGGTAAAAAGCCTCTCCCGGCCTGTCAGCATGCCAAGCATTATACGCATCGGGACCACTCCACATGCCATACCAAGTCCTTGGATAGACTAATTCCCTGTGGTGCATGCTCATGCGTTCCATGAAATTCAACGCCATGGAGGCATCCGATAGGCGCAAGCCCCACGCGAGCAATGCATTAATGGCATGCCAGCTCCCGCCATTCACATCCCATCCTGGAGATAAGATCTTGGAATCACGATTGGGCGGATGGAGAATGATCGCGCCTTCCCGAGCGGGACGCACGAGATATTCCATGATGGAATCCACCAGGATCTCCCTCCTTGAGTTTGGAAAACTTGGATTCACCAACAACCACACGTGGTGATCCAAGAAGATGGAGGCGTCTCCTAGTGGATTACCCCGCCCATCGTACCCCCTGAAATACCACTTGCCATTCCAAGCAAGATCTATCGCCTTACCAACCAAGCCCAGGGCAGAATGCATGCGTTCAACCAAGGTTTTATTCCTAGTTTGGACCAAAGGGATCATCCGGGGAAAAACGTGATACAACATCGCTGAATTAAACATGGATTCACCATGCTTGATGAATGCACGACGTTTTTCTACCATCAGGGTGATTCCATCGTTCCAATCGCCATCTCGAACCCGGACGAGCTGGTGAGGGCCAAGCCCGATTTCAGGTGAAAGGACATACTCGATCACCCGTTCCATTATCTCTCTTGGAGTATCATGACGAACCTTTCCATTGAACCCGTGGATGGTGATATCTTCCTCAAGGAACTGGTAATCCCTGGTGATGTACACGTATTCTGATATTGCCCAAAGCACGAAAAAGTACTGGTCTGAAGGATTTGAATGGACGAACGGTATTTTCAGTTGCATGCCATGCCCGTGAAGGGCGTACGGGACACGACCGCTTCGCTCCACCAGGGACAAGATGAACGATAGGTATTCTTTTGCACGCACGGGATCAATGAATATGAGGGGATATAGGAACAGGCAAAAATCTCTCACGCTGCCATCAAAGGAATGGCCGGTGAGGTAAATTGAACCTTGGGGAATCCGGTGGTACCCGAAATAATCGTCCTTGAACATGGACGAGAGCAGGTAAATGGCATGCCATGCAATTTCGGTCTCCATCCAAGGTTTTCCCGGAACCGTGAACGAAATTGGACTGGAAGGGAATGGATGATCCCTTTCTTTTCCCAAGATTCCTTCCAACCTTCCGAAAATGTCACCAAAATGCTCCTCATTCTCGATGATACACGTAATCCTGAATTCCCGGGTGTTTTCAGGTTGCAGGTCGAATTCCCATGAAAATAACGCGTGTGAGTCCATGTTGTTCATTGTCACCGTCTTACCCCCGTGCGATTCGATTCGAGCGATCTCGTGCAATTGGTCCAAGATCTTGGAATCTAGCATCTTTCCCTTTAACCGCGGCTTCCGCGGATGAATGATGGTGTTTACTTTCATACCCTGTGCTTTCAGCATCATGGGCTTGTAATGGAAATTGACGGGGCTGGGTTCCGATGGATGCTTCCTTCCCTTCTTTGGATGAGATGGTTCCATGATGATGGTTGAGCCATCCGGGGAAACTCGCGCCGTCACGGTGATTTTCTTGGCTTGACGGTTCCTTGTACCAAGAGTATCTCGCCTCAAGAGCCGTTGCAGACCGGTAGCTAGGCGCATGAAAGCATTAAATATCTTCCCCCGGGCATAACGTCTCCTGCCTCCCATGTTGACGATGAGTGATTTCGGGGCGGGAACGAGAGTCAAGCTCCAGGAGGATAATAATTCCACGTGAGCGGGTTTGCTGGTTGTGTTTGAAACCGAAATATGGGAAACCATGACGGGATCATCCGCTGCAGGGAAGCTCATGGTGTTGGTTACCGCGATGTCGCCATTCTTGAATTCTTTCCTGTAATATCTTGCACCAAAAATTCGAGCATGGAGATTTTGCTGCGAGGGATGGTTAAAACCAGCAACAGGTTCATTTCCATTCACTTTAATGCTGCAAAACCCAATTCCAGTTTCACCAACTGTAGATGGAGACGGGAAGCCCCCAATCCACGTGAACCCACGACGCGGGTCCAAGAGATGCACAGTGCCATGATTATTTGCAAGCCCAAACCAGCAATCATTCCCCATCAAGTGGTAATGTTTCCTAGAATCCCCGGTGGTCGTGAAATACCTTGCTATCCCATCATCGTATTCCTTGCAGGTGTACACGAAGCAAGGATCGCCACGGGAATCGATCTCCCACGAGCCGAATGGATTTTTTCCTTCCATCATGCTCCTCGCGTTGTTTTCTTGGTACACGGGATCATGTTACCGACGAGACATATAAATATCGAGGCAACCAAGTTAACCAAGGTGCATTTTTAGACAATCACTGCGTGATAATCATCATGTTATGCGATTACGAGATTGATTTGGATTTCGGCCTCCGGGTGGCCTCGATGGTCATGCTCGGAATTTTTTTCATGTACACCCTCAGATTATCCAGGAAGGCAAAGGCGGAAGGGATTAGTGCCAAGAAGAATTACTTCCTATCGTTTAGCTTTTTCTTCTTGATGTTTTTGTTGAACTACATCCAGACTGAACTCAACCTTGCTGAGATCTTCAATTACCCTGACTTGATACCTTCTGGGTTTGGTGTTGATCTTGGATTCGTGATGATCCAACCCATTGATTCCGATATTTTCCTGTTCTTGTTCTTCTTCCTCGGTGCCGTCCCGCTTGCGTTCGCCATCGAAAAATTCCTACTGATGCACGATAAGATAATCCTTACACCCCTATGC
>WJJB01000458.1 GCA_014729935.1 Candidatus Bathyarchaeota archaeon
AACGCGTGGTTGATGTTTCGGGGTCGAAATTGTTGGGATACAAGGAAGAAAGAGTTTTGCTACACGATGGAGCAGGAATTCTTGATGCCCCTGGCTTTTGTGGCAGCTTGAAATGGGAAGCGAGATATTAGTCGGAGCCGGATTAAAATGTGGTCGATGATAATTATCAAGTTCCCCCGATACTGCTAAACTAAAGGACGTGGCTTTCTGGCGGAATACGGGTAAAACATTGAAAAAGATTAACCTATTGCACCATATCCTTCAGCAGATTGATGTCGATTTTCGCATAATCTACTTCAATTTTGCCGTTATTCTTTGCAACAACCTTGAGGAAATTTTTCACCTTTTTCTTGGTTGCCATCTCTTCAATGCTTGATGTGTCGATGTCCTTCGTGGTGATTTTTCCGGAAGCAACAGCAATATTTACCAATTGCTCACCCAACTCGCTTCGGATAAGCATTTCGCCAGTTTTGGGATTCAGGGAGATATCTGAAAATTCACCGGTATAATCGAGGCAAACATTGCAACCTTTTCCTTGAGCCAAGCAGAAATGGGAGATGACCAATGCTATCTTTTCTTGCTGAACTAGAAAATCTTCGTTCTTGAGAACCTTTGCCACACCCTGGCCATGGCAGGGTCGTCCAACAAGTGCTATTTTTTCCATCCCTTGCTTAATTGCTTCACCCGCTTTCCACACCAGGGGCCCTAGTCCTTTTCGTTCGCCGGCGTTGGAAAGAATTTCATCCTTGTTTTTGCAAATGACAGGCTCTACCCGTTTTTCAACGTTGGCATCACCTAAAACCGCGCAATCAATCATTTGTTTTTCAAGGGCCGTGATCAACAAAGCGCTCGTCACGTCCTTCAAGGAACCATCTTTCAATTCCGCCTTTACCGCTTTCTTGAACACACCGAGTGCTTGGTTTTCCCGTTTTTGTCCAAATATCTCCAGATCCAAATCTGGGATGCTCAATATGGTTCGGGGGCACGAATTGTAACATATCCCCACCGTTTCCGAGCATTGCTCCTTGTATTTGACTTCCCCCTCATCAAAGTAGATGTTAGGGCAGAATGCACCACATGTACCGCATTTTATGCATTTATCGTTATAGATGACTTCCAATTGGAGATCCGTCAAGCATTTTTCAATTTTCATCATGCATTACCTCATCTTTCATGTATTTCTCACTCATGGTGACAACCACGGCTCGACGCCATGCTATCCAGATACCACCGCTCTTCCTGAAATGGATGGAGCCACTTTCTGACATCTCCATGCAGAGTGCTTGACAGTATGTCTTGGAAATCTGCACGTGATCGGCAATTTCCGTTATAGTTCTCGGTATCTCGTCAAGCAACAATTCCAGTATCTGGGCTTTTTTAACCGTGAATGACAACACCTTTTTTAAGTAGTTGGAAAGTTCCAACTATTTACAAGGAGGGAAGTAGGTGCGCTTGGCTTTAAGCATTTCCATGAGATCACATGCCTTTATTGGCATGGTTGAGGAAAGGTATCCAAGGCAGTCTTGAAAAGTAACTAATCGAATTTGAGAAAGAGGAACCACTACTCCTTATTAAAAGCTAGCAGGTCTCCGTTTCGGGGCGGTAGGCATTGGTTTTCAAATCCCGGTTCAAGCATCGATCCTTGCTAGTGATAAGGCTTTTGTCGGGCATAATTTCACGCACCTGAAGTCACACTCGGGTTGTTGCATCTTGCATGCTTTTTCATTGAATACGCACATGACACCGTTTTTCAGTATCAGGCATTGTTTACTAGTCACCGAATTGCAAGAATCTTGGCATAAACCACATCCCATGCACGTATCTATATCGATCTCTGGAACATATATACCCTTTTTTTCTACCATGGATGCATCAACATGTTATCATGGCATTTTCCTGTTAAGGATGATGCTTATACTAAAGAAAAAGTAAGGAAGTATCGCTTTCATTGAAAAAGAAAACCGAGCGTGATCCTTTCCTATCGAGAGTCACACGTCTTCAATACCCTTTTCCGTGATCCTGAAGGCTGCCTCTGATTCGGGCAAGCCCGGTGCGTCAATCATTTTTGCAACCCTTGTATCTGCTTTTGATTTACGCAAATAAATTCGATAGGTGCTTCCGTGGGCAAGAATATTTCCTCCCGCTGCACGCGTGGGATCCCCGAAAAAGACATCAGGCTTGGATTGCACTTGGTTCGTGACAACCGCTGCGATGAGATATGTTTCTGCAAGTTGAACGATCTGGTGAAGATGCACGTTCAATAACTGTTGTCGGGGTGCCAGTGAACCCAACCCATAAAATTCTGACCTGAAGTGACCGATGATGGAATCAATGATGATGAGCTTGATATTCTCGCTTTCAAGGATTTTCCTGGATTGCTTCATGATGTTGATCTGGTGCTCGGAATTGTAGGCTCGTGCATAAATCACGTTCTTGAGCGCATCTTTCACGTTCATGCCCCGGGCCATGGCCATCTGTGCAATTCTCTCGGGTCGAAAAGTACCCTCCGTGTCAACATACATTGCCTTCCCTGCAAGGCCGCCTTGATCTTCTGGAAGTTGAACGTTGACACATAATTGATGAGCTATTTGTGTTTTTCCTGTCCGGAACTCGCCAAATAGTTCGGTCACGGCTCCCGCTTCAATACCCCCTCCCAGTAATTCGTTCAGGGAGTTACTTCCCGTGACGATCTTTCCCAATTTCTTCCTTCGTTCGAAGATCACATCAGCCGTCGTGAAATCGATCTTGCAGATTTCCTGGGCAGCTTGGGTGATTTTTTGCGCGGTTTTTTCACCGATACCACTCTCCTCTTGGAGGATCTTGGGGGGTAGTGTCGCAATAGCCCTTATATTTGAAAAACCGCTATCTATCAATTTCTTTGCAATGCTAGGACCCACTCCTGGAATATCCTTAACCGAAAAGGAGCTAACATCAACTAATTTGATGTCTGATTCTTTCAACCCCATATCAATATCCAATTCATCTCCTTCTTCGGTGTCTTTTTTCTTATTAGAGCTTGATTTCTTCTTTGTTGTCACTTTGTTACCCTCCTCTTCAGCATCTTCCTCGGTTTTCTCGGCATTTTGTTCACTCTCCATGCCATCATCCTCAAGTGATTCTTCTAACGCTTCTTCCAATTCCTCGTCCGTGATCCCCTCCTCTTCCTTCTTGGAGGTGGATTTCGATTTTGAGGAAGTGCTAGTGGATTTTTTAGCCATCTTCGTGCAAGACCTTATTATTGATGTTTATGATACTTGTCGCCACATGGGCGCGCTCTGTAAATTGTTCTCTATCCATCATACATTTAGGAGCATTATATTTAAGAAATAGAAGGGTATAGAATTATTAAAAAGTCGTTATTTAGCAACCATGCATTAAGGTAAATGGTGGCTATGTCAAAAATTTCGCGCATTCTCTGGGGCATAACCTCAAGTGGAGATCTGATTGGTGAGATCATCGAGATGATGATCTCGATCCAGACGCGTGTGGAATGTAAGGTGGATTTGGTTTTGAGCAAGGAAACACCCTTCATGTTGAAATATTACGACATGTGGAAAAAAATCCAATCATCGTTTTCCACGATATTCATGGAAAAAGGATCGAATGCGCCCTTCTTGGGAGGGGTTATCCAACGGGGAAAATATGATTTTTTGCTGGTTGCACCCGTCACTGGGAACACGATGGCAAAAATTGCACACGGGATTGCCGATGCCCTCATTCCAAATTGCATCGCACTTGGATTGAAAGCCAGGATACCCACCTACCTTTTTCCAACAGATCAAGAAGGAATTGGCGAGGAAACGGTGCTTGTAGATGGTTCGATATTGAAGCTGTATCCAAGGCCTGTAGACATTGAAAATGTTAACAAGGTTCGAGACATGGAGCATGTCACCGTGTTCAAGACCTTGGATGAGATGCACGCTTTTCTCAATAGGGAGTTAAGTCATTAATCGGGACCAAGCGCCTGCATCTTGAATCAAGGCTTCCCTTGGTAGATGCAACCATTCATGATGCCTTGAATAATTTTGATTCGTCGATGCTCCGCTCCTTATGGCATATCTGGCATTGCCATGTTTCACTTCCACTCTTTAATGTTTTTTCAAGGCAATTTGAACAATATAAGGCATCGCACGAGAAACAATAGACAGTATTGATGAGATCGTCTATTTTCTCCCCGCACGCCTTGCATTCCTTCTCGCCGTTCATGAACGAGCCCAACGGTTGTTATGTATAGCATATAGTTGGTTCAACAAGTAATTAAGGTTTTTCGCGTGCATCGTGGGAAATCATTGGAAGGTATAGCGAAACTAGTGAATGTTCAAAGAGAACGATTACTTGAAAGTACCATCCGTGATGGATAATGGAACATGAGCGCAATCTTTGGGTATTTACCTTTGAATTTGGACCCGCCAAGGTTGGTGGGCTTGGAGAAGTTCCCACGAATCAAGTGAAAAACATCCAGCGTGATTTTAACATCACGGTCTTGATGCCAGCCCATTGGCTTACTGATGAAACCGCCGGCAAATACCATTTGAAACACACGGGTCGTTTTCTTGAATTCAAACAGGATTTCACGAGCCTGGAAATGCAAGCGCCTCACCACCACCCATCAATCATCGCGAGCAACGCGGAATTGAAGGTTGAAGTAATGCAAATGATACTTCCTGGATTCGAAGATACCAAGATATTGGTTTTTTCTGGGATGGACCCCATCTCCAAGCAGTTCCTGAATGATCCAGTGATCTATAGCAGTACCGGCTTGTGGGGTAAAATCATGGTGTATTCACGATGCATCGAGCATTACATGAAGAAGATAATTGATGAGAACCCCAATCTTATTCCCCATGCTGTTCACGTGCACGATTACCACCCGTTGCCTGGTTTCTTGGCAGCCCGTCAAGCTTTACTTGGCAAAAATAAAGATGTTGCCATGATTTTCACCGTTCATTTACTCACGTGGCCAAAAGTCACCTTGGACTTCATGCACGCTTGCGGAATTGATGAAACACCACTACCTGTCTACATTCGCCATAAAACTATGGAATTATCCATGAAACGAATGCTTGAAATGGGAAAGAATAGCATAGAATACTTGGGGGGGATTACTGCGGACATCGTGACTAGCGTTTCTTCGGCGTATTTACAAGACACGGTTGTCCCAAATGTTGGTGGTGGTTTACTCACTGGTAAGGTTGATTTCTTGCATAATGGGTGTGATTGGGATTACGAAGAAGCCAAGCAATTAGTTCGGGATGAGCTAGGACTAGATCCATCTGAATTAAAAACAAAGCTCATGACGTCCCTTCTCGAACTAATGCCAGAAAACGAGCCCGTGGTTGACGATCCCATCCTTGAACGTATCATTTCAAAATATGAAGCATATCCATACGTGGCAGGTGGACGCGTGAAGAATTTCGTTGATGAAGGTTACCTGTTTCTACTCACGGGACGAGCTTCATCACAAAAAGGTCTTGATCTCTTTTTCGAGGTGATTCCAAGGATCATCAAGCAAGACAAGAGGGTTAATTTCCTGCTATTACTCATTCCAACACAGGGCGAAAGCGATTTGGTGTCATCCATCCTTGAACGAGCAACAAGCGTTGATATCAGGGAAAATGTAAGGGTGATCTTTGGCAAGGTTCGTTCGATTTTCATTGCAGCTCACTTGGCCGCTGATGCATACATTGCCAATTCACTTTGGGAACCGTTCGGAATTACCGCTTTGGAAGCACAGGCACTTGAATTACCTGTTCTTGGTTCCAAGGTCGGAGGAATAAAGGAAACAGTCGTTGATATCTCCGATGATCCGCTTCATGGAACAGGTCTATTATATAGACCTGATGATGGAAACGAACTAGAATATGCCATCCTTGACATGGTGAATTTACTAGATATCAATGCGATAGCTAAACACCGGGTGAATGGAACTGAATCAACGAGCGAGGGTAATATGGATGGAAGAATCACGAGATTACTAGGGAAATTCCATGATTCAAAATTGGTAGATATCGTGAAAAACGAACCCACCTTGTACCAAAGATTAAAATCCAACGCGAGAGAAAGGGTGGAGTCATCTTTCAGGTGGAGCATCGTGTCAAGAAAGGAAATCGATATCATAAACCGTGCGATAGAAAGAAAGAACTTGGCTTACTAGATCGCTCGTTCTTCTGCACCATTGATGTTGATGCGAAGTTTCATCTTCTCCTGGAACCGCCACTGTACCCAGTCTCACGCTTTCTATATCTTGAATCACGTTGATTCGGTCTACCTCGAGACTCCCTCCGTGGCCTGGTGAAAACAGGGTTGGTGATCTTCAAGTAGATGATGTTATCCCCTCGCAGGATGATTGATCCAATGTCTTCCATTTCTTCCCCCTCCTCCTCATCCTGCTCGTTATCTTCAGTCTCGTCCTCATCAATAAACTCACCTTTCGTCTCTTTTAACACCAAGTTAAGGTGCTCATCAAATCCACCTAATTTTCCAACGTAGCGCTTATTTCGCTTGATGTGGATTTGGATCTCGCCGTTCATGTTAAGATTTAACAAGTCAAGGGGTCTCATCTAGTTTCTCCAGTGCAGGTAGATTAGGTACCCGTAGCATGAGGATGCAAATAAACCTTGGCTCTCTGGGATTTGCATCCAAACTTTTTAAAGGATGACTGCGAGATCTAGTTTAACCACGCGCATACCTTGCGCTGCTTGGATCACCGGGATTCAAGCATCTCCACGCTTTACGACGTGAATGTGCTATGGCAGAGCTCACAGAACAGGAAGCACAAAATCTCGCCTCATACCTTGGCCAGGTTATTTCCCATACCGAACTTGAAGCATTGGCACTCGTGACGAGAACAGGTGATAGATTAGCCTTTTCTGCCGTGCCAAATACGCAGATTCAACCAGATATGCTCGCAAGCATGAGTGCGGTCCTTTTGCAAGCCGGCGAGCAAGCTGTTGCGAAAATTGGTTACACGCAAACTCTTGAAGTAGTTCTCAGGGGTGGAAATTCATTCATCGTGCTTTCTGCTGCTGGACGATTTTTCCTAATTGGTGCATCTTCATCACTCAAGGAAATGGGCAAGATTGTCTCTGTTTTCAGGTATTATTCCAAGGAAATTGCAAAAGCATATCCAGATTCAGGGTAAAACATGGATATCTCGTGGATCCACGTGAAAAACTGGAATGAGGCAACCAGATCGAATCCAAGTGATTCAAGATCGGACGGATTAAAGGTAATACATCATCTAGTTAATAACGCCTGATTCAGTCATACTTGAATAGGGAGGAATGATGTGAAATTGAACCGACACGTGGGTGAAATTTGCGATACTCATCCAGTAACCGTGACCAAAGGAACGAATATCAGGGAAGCCGCAAGAGAAGTCATGGAATACCACCAATCCTTTCTTATCGTGACGAACGCGGGGAATAATCCGATTGGAATCATCACGGAAAGAGATTTCATGAATCTGGTAGGAAAGGGAATGGATTTAGAGGGAAAGACCGTCGAGGATGTTATGTCCACGCCCTTGATAACACTTGATCGAGATGCAACCGTCGAGGAATGCCAAGAAACGATGAAACGCAATGGAATCAAGCATGTCGTTGTCGTGGATGGAGAAAGACTCCACGGCGTTGTAACCCTGAAAGAGATTTTATTCAATGATGCATCGCTAATCGTGAAAACCAATCCAGTTGTTCTCTACGTGATTAACAAGAAAAACGGCATCCTGATCTTTGAATTCAATTTTAAAAGCCAGAAAGGAAAGGGAGTAATTAGTGGTGATTTGTTCACCGGTGCTTTTTCCTCATTCAACACGCTTTTCCCCGAAATACTTGGAAACAAGGGAAAGTTGAAATTCATAGAAATC
The DNA here is from genome assembly GCA_014729935.1 of Candidatus Bathyarchaeota archaeon. GTDB lineage: Archaea > Asgardarchaeota > Lokiarchaeia > Sigyniarchaeales > Sigyniarchaeaceae > WJJB01. The sequence goes on from WJJB01000458.1 coordinate 7,868, forward strand.
GAGAAACTCAAGATCCTTATCGAGTATGGCCAACATGCGATTTTCATCATCATCCAAGATGAGGAGTCAATTGATTCAAGAACACGATTGAAGGTATTCAAGAAGAAATTCGAGGGGGCATGTGCAGATGAACTGCGCGACTATTCAGAGAAGATGCCCTTGAACGTTTTCGTGAAAAAGGGGGAACGGATCGTCCGGCAGATTTTTGCATCCAAACTCGAATGATCACGAGTATGCTAGGAGGTTAGAGATAATCACGTAGATTAAAATTCTCTTCAAGTATCTTATCAGCGAATTCGCTCACGTTGATCTTCTCCAATATCATGCGCCTAATTTCCATTTGAAGGGATATATTGCCGATGAGAATTGCCCCAATGAGTTTCTCATCTTTGATGAAGATCTTCTTGTATTCTCCAAGAGTGAGATCTACCTTAAAGTATGAAAATATCTCCTCCATTTCTGCCTGACCGATCGTGTACTCATTAACCCTGCCGATGCTTGCAAGCTCGGTATCGAACCCGTGGAAGGTGACGATGGGGATGGTTCCCTTGTAATCCATCGTTTCACCTCCAGGTTGTATTATGTTGTATGCACAATGCTTTGCTTGTTCAATGGCGGCAGGATTGATGCCGTACATGAAGCCGTCAAATTCGCAACAATCTCCCACTGCATAAATATCATCAAAATTAGTTTGCATGTGCTCGTTGACAAGGATAGATCGAGTAAATTCCTGCCCGATCACCTCGTCGGCTTCTATCTCGTAATCTGGTGTTTCGATCATCTCGATACCAGAGTCCACCAAGAAATCAACGTTCGGCTTTATTCCACACGCGAACAAGATAATGTCCCCCTTCTGGATGGTTTTATCGGATAACCTGCATCCTTCTATGTGTTCTTCACCAGTGCATTCGGTAACCCTGGTATCTATGAGTATTTTCACTCCAGCGCGTTCTAATAGATTTGAAAGAACAAAAGAGCCTTTTTTATCCAAGTATGCAGGTGCCACAATCGGTTCAATCTCGATTATCGTGGTATCTAGTGTGTTATTACCCGTCCTGAATTTATCAGCAATTTCCAACCCGAGTAACCCGCTTCCCAATATATTTACTCTCTGAGCTTGCTTCAGGTGTTCCCTGATCTCGATGGCATCATCGATGGTGCGAAGGACGTGCCATCCCTTCTTATCCCGATGCACTGGTTCCAAGATCGTTTTCTTGGTTGAGGATTCCTCCAACGCAGATTTAGGAATGATTGGCTTGCTGCCTGATGCTATAACGAGCTTATCAAAGTCATGCTCCTCAGTTTTCTTTGGATCAGTCACGTCTTCAACGATTATTTTTTTCTTCTTCGGAATCACTTCGATGACTCTCGATTGGAGATGGAGCGTGATATCTCTTGCCTCGTACCAGAACTCTTCGAATACTATCAGATCCTCCTTTGAAATGGTACCCATCATGAAATCAACGAGCTTGACCCGTGAATAGTATGGATAGTTCTCCTCGGAAAATATCTCCACTTCAACCGAAGGATCCAAAGATACCAAGTTTGATGCGACCGTGACCCCTGCCAGACCATTACCGATTATGATGACCTTCATGAAATCGAAAACCTTGAAAGATTTATTGATGAATAAAAACGCGTTGCCTTTTATGATTTATATTTTTTCCAAGAATCTAATGAAATCAACTTTTAACCTGCAAAAGAAATCCACGACATTCATTCATGCCGGGGTTGAAAGTGGTAGGTCTCCATCATAGCCACGTGCTTAGATTGGATAGCGGTTTCAATCCTTGGTTTATTTGCGCGTTTGTTTTCCTGACAAGAAACCGAAGAAATTTTTCAAGTTTTTTTCGTGGTATTTCAACGCTGGCAGCTGGAGCGTGACCGCGTGGAACGGAATCCACGTCAATATCTTTGATGATTTCCCGAAATGCTTGTCCTAAATGCAAGCCTTGCTTGACAAGATTTTCGAAGCCCCTTGCAGAGATTTTCACAACGGAATCATCCTCACGCAACGCGGTCCACCCAACGATTGGAAGTTTCTTGTCTACCCTCCTGGAAGACATTAATAGAAGCGTGAGGGTAGTAAGCATGGTATCCTCGATGTATTCATTGCCATCCACGACTTGTATCGTGTTTTCCTGCTTACGGAGTGCATTCGTGGTAAAGATCCAGTTCATGTAGTTTGCCAGCCGTTTCGTGTATTCATTAACGAGTTTTTGTCCCTTAAGTAAAAATTCCCCTCGATCTCCCACCACGATATTCAAGCCAATGCCACCATGTCCCATCCTTCCGCAAGAATTCAATAATGCAGCATACTCCCTCATGTCCCGAAGGCAGGTGTTAGGTGCTTCTGCATCCAAGAGATACACGTTTCCTATCAACTGGCGGATTTTATTGGGTTTCATCCCGTACTTCAATGCATGCTCTATGATGGATGAAACAAGTTTCGATTTTTCCTCCTTGGATAAATCCGAGATAGTTCTCACTGTACCCTTATTTCCATTTACAACCGGGATGTTTAGCCGTTCCAAGAAGCGCTTGCATGACTTCTCGTCCCCCGATAATCCCGGCAAGTAGGGAATGCTAGTCGCGCTCAATGCAAGGTGAATCGGACGGGTATATCGACCAGATATCTTGATATCCACGGTCTCGCGAACTAAATCTTGCTTCTTGCAATCCCCCAGTATTTTCCGATTCAACCCAATTATCGAGCTATTTTCACCAACATCCTGCTCATCTCCAAGAGCTCCTATTATGGCAAGGGGTGCAAGATCCACGTTTTCAGGGGAAATGGCTTTTGCAAAATAATACGCAACACCTGTTGCGGATATATCCCGTGCCCCGTCTATTCCGAACATCCATGGGTTCACGTGAAGCAGTTTTTCTGGAATACTCTCCTTTCCCTCCACGATCTCGTGATGGTCGAGTACCAGCACACGCTCGATGTCGAATTGGTTCAGGATGAATTTGAGTTGCCCACTCCCCAGGTCTGAAAAGATAAAGAATTTCTTCTTGAATGACTCAAAGTTGGTGATCGCATCATGTATCGATCTTGGAGTGATATATTTCACCACTCGTGCCTGAAATGGTAAATTTTTTCTCATGAATGCCCGTGCCAACAATCCACCTGAGGCAATCCCATCGGCATCATGGTGCGTGAAGATGAATATAATATCCTCTTCACGGTTCAATCTCTTGAAGAATTCATCCTTGCACGTTATCACGTGGCGCAATAATTGGTCATTGGAATCCATTGAAATGCAACCTTGCGACCGTCCTTTACTTGACCGAAGATGAAGTGATATATATCATAGGTGCATAGTAATCTAAAAACCAGATGATACAAGTAAAGCTGATGTAAGATGGTTTCTTGGTATCTCGGTTCCATCAAGGATTATTAAGAGCAGATGGAGCAATAAAAAGTAACCACGCATAAATTTCATGCCAATCGCGAGATGGATGTGCGTGGCTGCTGCTGTTATTCAAGGGATTTATTGGATATGGAGGTAAACAAGATGAATGGGAAGTATTCACCTTCGGTAAATACACTAGCTTTGGCCATATTGATGGATTTGCGAACAAATGCAAAGAATCTAAGGTTACAGGTTGAAAAATTCGAAAATGGAGCTGTTGCAATTGATGCCAGCCAAGGAGATTATAACGTGGGAGCAAGAGTTGGAGAAATTTGCATGGGCGGACTCGGTACGGTTTCCATCACCACCATGCCCGTGGATGGGCTTTACCTACCAGCCGTCCATGTGCATACCGGTGATCCAGTCATTAGCTGCATGGGGTCCCAGTATGCAGGTTGGCAAGTAAAAGTAAAAAATGTGGAGACCGGAAAGAAATGGAAAGCAATGTCTTCGGGTCCCGCGCGTGCACGGTCCAAGGTGGAAAAAAAATTATATGCACGGATCGGGTACGAAGATGAGGCGCAAGCAGCTGTTACTGTATTTGAAACAAGCAAGGCACCAACGGACGAGGTGATGGAGTACGTTGCAGGAAAATGTAATGTGGATCCCAAGGACACGCACGCTATCTGGGCGCCGACCAACTGCATTGTTGGTTCCACCCAGATTTCTGCAAGGGTGGTAGAGACCTCCATTCACAAGTTATTTGAAGTAGCGCATGAAGAAGGGTATCAGATTGAAGATAAGATCGTGGCGGGAGAGGGGATCGCTCCAATTGCTCCCATAGCCAAGAATGATTTGAAAGCAATGGGTAGGACGAATGACGCTATCTTGGCTGGAGGAAATGTGAATCTTACTGTGAGGGTACCAAAAGACGAGGAGGAAATCCTTCAATCTATCATGAAGAAAGTTCCGTCGTCCACGGCAGCAGGATATGGCGACCCCTTTTACAAGATATTCAAGAGCTTTAATTTCAAGTTTTATGACATTGATCCCGGTCTTTTTGCCCCTGCGCTCGTTACCGTTAATAACATGGTAACTGGTTCCTGTATATCATACGGTGCATTAGATCCTGAGCTCCTGAAGCGCTCTTTCTTCACGGCTTGAAGCAGCTTTCGATCATTTTGCCAATCTTTCCCATTAATTTTTCTTCTCTCTTGAATTGGGAATGGAAACAACGACATGCATGGTAGATTGGATTCTTTTTGCTTGTATTTCTCCCGTGCAAAAAACCCATCACGGGTTAGAAAATTAACACGCCCAATCCAATAGACAATGCTAGCATTCCAATCCCTATAAATATGGATAAGGGGAGGCCTGGTATCATCTTGTGCCGCTTCACGAACTGGAATGACAAGAATGCCCCGAGTAGCACGCCGGTAATGGTAAACATGAATGGCATGAAAAATGAAAATACATTGCCACTTAAATTGAACAAGAATGGTCCTCCAAATTCCTCGCTAATCAGCGTGATCGATGTAAGCATGCTGTAAAATGCGAGGTCGCCTATCCCGATATCGAGTGTAATGTCTGACCAATCCCAAGAATCATCCTCATCAGAAATGATGCCTTCGCTGGCAGAACCATTTCGAGCGTTAATTTGATCCATCATTTCCTTGATGGGACCCCGCTTCACTGAATAGATATCATATAATGAAAAGCCGATGAGTATTAAAAGAGCAGTCCACGTGGGAAGTAACAAGGGGAGAAAACTACCAATTAATACACCGTAGATCACGACAACGAGATTCTTGGTTCGTTCTCCAAACTTGGGGGCGGCAAATAGGTAAACGAGAAGCACCCCGAGACCAATGGATATGGCTATGAGAAGGTAAAACCAAAAATCCCCGAGGGGAAAGGCAGCTTCAAGAAAGCTAAACCCATAGGTCCCGTAAAAGTAAACGATGAAAATACCAAGGATGAGAAAGGAACCCATCATTATCTTTTCAAGCAGGTCAATTCCCTTCTTTTTCACGAGCTTGATCATGATAAATGCCGAAAAGCCACCAATACCAATGAATATCAGGGCATTTACCACTGACGCTCCAAAACCTAACTCTTCCTCATCCAACCCAAAACTAATCGGCACACCTGCAATATTTATCATGATAGCAAGAAGTCCAGAAAATATGATGCAGAGGACGATGGGAAACCATAACTTCTTGGGGCTTGTGGAATAAACAGGCAGGCGTGGTTCTTTCATCCCGCTGGTTTCCTGAAAACCATCCATTCCCCTATTCTCATCAGAATTTTTTTCATCCTCCAAATTTGAAATACCCATAGCTCATTATATAATTTGTATCATTTTCAAAGTTATCCTTCTACGGTGATTGGCACATGTCCAGCAATTTCCTGAATGAGATATATGAAAACTGGGTTTTTTCATTACATGATTCAATTAAAACTAATTTATTGATTGCTGGAATAGGTAGAGCTGTTTTCCTGCTTGCATTCCTCGTGAATTACTTCACGCTAATCTATGGAAAGGCGAGAATGAACGAGGAATTCAAATCAGCCCGGAAAATGAGTTGGAAAGAGTGGTTATGGTTTATTGGCAAGGAAATCATTTTCATTTTCATTGGATTCGTTCATGTCATATTAGCAGCTGCTGTTGCCACTTATTCGTTCATGGCTGCTGGGATGAATTTCAGGGATTGCGGGACGCGAAGTAAACTCAAGATCAATCACGTGTTATCCATGGTTGTGGCTATCTTCCTCCAATACATTGTTCCCATCTTGGCAATTGTCGCAACAGGATACATGACTGTCTTGAATACGGATGAGAATGCTGTTGATTATTTAGTTGGCGTCAGCATTGGTGCCGCGTTATATTGCACCCGAGTTCTTGTGAGCCTCGTGGTTAAACATCACCAGGAGCAGCCAACCATGGAACGGGCAATGGTTGCATTGAAAACCCAAGTTAAGAAAAAATTACCGCGTTCCGTGAAGGTTGTTCTGGTTTGCCTACTCGTGGTGGTACCCTTTGTATTTTTCCTTGTTGTTGATAATTTTGCTGGCGTCCGATACTGGACGGAATCCATTTCAACAGAGGATTCGGTCACCTTGGCAACAGATGTTTACAGGCTGAAATCTGCAAGTAAACCACAGCCTGTGATTCTCATCCGAACGCCATATAGAAAAGGGAGCCTATACAATGAGGAAAACGAATTTATCATGGATCTCTTGATGAATGGATATACCGTTGTATACCAAGACGTGCGCGGGAGGTACGCGTCCAGCGGGGGCTTTATCCCCTTTAAGGACGAGAGAAGCGATGCGATAGAGACAATTCAATGGATACTCGCCCAACAGTGGTGCGATGGTAATATAACCAGCTTTGGTGGGTCTGCCCTTGCAATAAACCAATATTGTTACGCAGATGAACCCACCGGCGCGGTGAAATTCCAGAGTATCACCGCGGGCACGCCCGATGTTTACGAGTCTTTGGTTTTCACTGGCGGTGCTTTCAGGAAATCCTTGATTGAGACATGGGGATTCACGATGTATCGCGATAATACCCCACGTCGTGAGAACGAATACGAGAAGATGGTGAACTGGTATAACGATCACCGACTTCTAAATGATTCTTGGGATTCCATGTCCCTTTCATTAAATAATCGGTTCGCGAACGTTAACACCTGTGCCCTTCACGTTGGAGGATGGTACGATATCATGTCCCAAGGTATTTTGGATGGTTTCACTGGATATAATACCAAGGGCGGATCTGGAGCCACGGGGAGGCAACGCTTGATAATGGACCCAGTAGGCCATGGCTATTTTGGCGCACTAAGTCCATTATTTAACGGCGCCACCACATTGATATTCCCGGCGGCAAACACATCCCAACATGACAATTGGGAAAATGAAATGCGCGATGCAGTTGTTAAAGGTACACCAATTAATTGGAATGATTCCTGCGTGGCTTATTATCTCATGGGTGATGTAAATGATCCTAATGTGAATGCCAACAAGTACAAGTATTCAGATCAATGGCCTGTACCCCACGTGAATCGCTCATTTTACATGCACGGGAACCACTCCCTGTCTGAGGATGTGCCACTGGTGAATGCAAACCACTCCTTCATGTACGATCCACGTAATCCTGTACTAACCAAAGGGGGAAATAATTTGGTTGATTATGCCTTTCTTGAGGAAGATGCATTGGGACTTCCTATAGTGGACAAGAAGACTGGCGAGATGAGAACGCAACAATTAGTAGGTATCGGTCCATATGACCAAGCAGTTGCTGGAAATCTTGACCGGGATGACGTGTTGGTCTACAAGTCCCCCACCCTTGGAATTCCCTTTTCTGCCGTGGGTAGGATGGAAGTGAAGCTATGGATTGCATCTAATTGCACGGATACCGCATTTAGTGCCATGGTCATGGACGCATATCCAAATGGTAGCGTGTATAACATCTTGGATGGGTTGAGTGTCATGCGATTCAGGGACGGTTTGGATCACGAGGCTCCATCACTCTCGCCAGGAGCCCCGTACCAAGTGACCATTGATCTTTGGAGCACGGCGTATCAATTCAACGCGGGGCACCAAATCTGGTTAGCCATCAGTTCGAGCAATTATCCCCGATTTGAACGCCATCCCAATAATTCCGACCCGTTGGACAACCACCCAAGTAATTTCAATATCGCGAATAATTCCATCTTGACGGGGGGTGTTTATAATTCCTGCCTCATCCTTCCCGAGCTCATCGAGTGAGAGGGGCAATCTCTCAATTCTCATCATCTTTCTGGATGAAATGGAGGACGCCAGGGTATCCTTCTTGAAGAGGACCGTAAAGGGAGTTTTTGAATCGATGGGGGTTGCAATCCGCGTGTCGACGAAAAAGGAACACGAACCCACCGTGAAAGTCCTGGATAAAACCCGTGGACAAGTCAAAAGTAGCCCAATTCTCTCATGGCTTAATGGGTTGGAAGAAAGAAGTGATTTCGATATCTTGATGGGTTTAATTGAAGAGGATCTTTATTCCGATTCTCATCCATCCTTGAATTTCATCTTTGGGGAAGCAGAGGTGGGTGGAAAGTGCTGCATTGTATCAACCTGCAGGTTACAGGTCACAGCTCGTGAAAAGAAAGATGCCAGGGAATTGCTGTACCTGGAACGAATTGGGAAGGAAATCGTTCATGAAACTTGCCACGTGCTGGGAATGCGACATTGCAATGACCGGTGTTGCATCATGTATTTCTCCAATTCTATTATTAACACCGATGATAAGGATATTCATCCTTGCGATACCTGTGCCCGGCAGATTTTAAAACTCATCGAGAAAAGGAAAGAAAAAAGCATCAATTGAAAAAATGAAAGCTTGGATCACACGAATGTTCATTCCTCTACCTTGATCTTTACCAAGCTCACTACCTCGTAATCAGCTAGTTTGGATCGACCATCAAGGCTTCCAGTTAATTCTATCACGAAAGCAACCCCGACAACCTTTCCTCCAGCTTTTTCTACCAGCTTGACTGCAGCTTCTGCCGTACCTCCCGTTGCAAGTAGGTCGTCTACCAATAGAACGCGATCCCCCTCACTTATGGCATCTACGTGCATTTCTATCGAATCTGTCCCGTATTCCAGCTCGTATTCTTCTCTCACCGTGTCGGCTGGAAGCTTGCCAGGTTTCCGGATGATGATGAATCCCGTTCCAAGTTGGTATGCAATCGGCGTACCGAAGATGAATCCCCTGGACTCGATTCCCGCCACCTTGTCTATTTTCTTTCCTTCAAACTCCTTGATGATATCATCCACCGAATTCTTCAATCCATCGGGATCCTTTATCAATGTCGTGATATCCTTGAATTGTATACCTTTCTTTGGGAAATCTGGCACGTTCCTTATTAATTTAAAGTAGTATTCTTCATCCATGATGATACACCCGATTACATCACTGCACCCAAGAGCGATTTCGAGCAATTGCATCCCCTACTCGAGGGTATCTTGGGTAATGCTTCCTTGATGAGTCGCTTAAGGTTTTTTGCATTAACTGCCATGGTCTCGAGAATTTCATCAACCGATACCGCCAAGGCATGCAGCGCTCCCCCGCATTCAGGGCACTCTTTTCCGTGTTCAACCACGCCACATTCATCACATTCCGCAGCCCACACGTCGAGATCGGTCACTGTCGCGATGGTCGCATAACACATGGATTGTTCCGCAGCCAACACGACCTCGGGATAGACAGTCATACCAATAACATCTCCACCCCATGAATGAAAAACTTTCGATTCTGCCCTGGTGGAGAAGCGTGGACCCTCGATGCACACGTATGTGCCGCCTTCCTTGATCTTGAGCCCGGGAATGCTTTTTCCTGCCTCTAAGAACACTTTATTCAGTTCAGGACAAAACGGGTCAGCTTGAGAAACATGGCATACTTGCCCGCCTTCGTAAAACGTGTCTAACCGTTTTCTAGTCCTATCAATGTATTGATCCACGATCACGAAATCTCCCTTATCGTGTTCCGCTCGCAAGGATCCCACGGCACATGGTGAGAATACCCGCGTTACACCCAGTTCCTTCAAAGACCAAATATTTGCACGAAAATTTAGCTTGTGTGGAGGAATCTGGTGTCCCGTTCCATGCCTTGGGATGAAGGCAACCTTCTTGTTACCGAAATGCCCCACGTGGATGAAATCCGATGGTTTTCCATATGGCGTGTAGGGCTTAATTCTCTTCACGTCTTCAAGTTCAATGTCTGCACCGGTTCCTCCTATGATGCCGATTTCAACGTCTCTTGGTATGTCCATGTGAACACCTACTCGTTCTTTTTATGCTGAATCCCGCGTTAATGCTTGGTGATGGTACCCACGGGTTCCGGGGTATTTTATTTTTCAATGTTCTTGAAAGTTACCACCAAGCGGTTTTTATGTTGAACTTTTGCTCATTCTTGTTTTGGTTTGTACGGGGAGTACACCTTGTTTTACCTTGAAGGTTTCTCTGAATCACTCGTTCAATTTGTATTAATTTGAATGGTAGTATCGAGTGATCCTTCTCCCCAATTACGCGTTTCCATGGTATTCATCTAACCATGTCAAGTATCTCACCAATCTAGCCATTTGTACTTGGAAGCAATGCAAGCGCTTTCGACTGAACTCTGTTTTTCAATCCTTCAATCATCTAAAAGCTTGAGTGGAATTAATGCCACGTGAATGGTTGGTTACTTCCTTTGTTCACGGAGTTTGACGATGTGCAAGCTTGGCGGTGCCACGTGTATTTTTTAACAGCAACTTTCTTAAGAAAGGGAATTTTGTTTAATAGTAGGCTAGAAGATGATAATTTACTTCAAAAATAGTGACATGAAGACATGGTGACCATCAAAGCTCTTGGTGCTTGTGGGGAAGTAGGCAGATCCGCGTTCCTTGTCGAGAATGACGGTAACCAAGTTTTGATGGATTACGGGATTTCCATGAAGGAAGGCAGCAATCTCCCCATAGATGTCATCCCGAAAGATATCAACGCTATCATCTTGAGTCATGCACATGTTGACCATTCTGGAGCGCTTCCATACTTGTACATTTCGGGAAAAACCCCTTGCTTCATGACCAAGGCGTCCAAGGAGCTTATCAAGGTTTTACTTCACGATACTCTCAGGATATCAGGGCCAAATCTCCCGTATGAGGAGGTCGAGATCAGGAAACTGTTAAAGTACATCCAGCTCCTCTCGTTCGGTGATAGGAAGGTTAATTTCAAATCAAACAATTTTTCGTTCAAGCTGCTCGACGCGGGGCACATACCCGGTTCAGCAATGGTTCTCGTGACCATGGATGGAAAAAATATCTTGTACACCGGTGACTTTAATACCAGGGATACTCGATTACTATGGGGTGCCAATAACAAGGATATTCCGAAACTTGATGGGGTGATCATCGAGAGCACATAC
>WJJB01000459.1 GCA_014729935.1 Candidatus Bathyarchaeota archaeon
CATCAAACCTGGAAATTTCACGTTGGCAAAATTCAGGGAAAATTTCATCCTGTCGTATACCTTCTCCCTCAAGAATCGCCAACCAACATCAACCCGGGATGATCTTGCATCCATCACGGTCGTGGTTTCAGAGAAGAACGTGATCATGAAGGACTTCAAGATCCTGTTCGAGGTGATGATCGAGCATTTCAACGATCACCTGGAAGAGATTGCATCAAGCAGGCTGGCAATCATGCTCGAGCGGATTTACAACGGCTTCAATGATAACAAGCAGATAAAGATAAATGAGCTCACCATTGACCTGCCAAATATCATCAAGAGGGAAAAACTGAAGATCCGCAAGCCAAGCTTGACTGAAAAGAAGGGGATGTTCCTGTAAAATGCCTGCAGAATTCACGATATTCGATTGGATCAATGCATTCATCCAGCTCGTGACCATCCCACTCATGATGATCATTTATGGTAGGAAGATTATGGCGGAGAGGGAAAAAACTGGTACCTTAAACCGGATCAAGCTTATCATTTTCTTGGCGTTTACATTGGATCTCTATTCGGTCGTGGTGGAAGATTTGCTGTTTCTTGGTGGCGTGATTCCCATGAAGTTTTACGAGCAGGAACTGGTCCTAGGATTGAACCACTTATCAACGGGAATCATGGTAACGCTCGGACTGTATTTCATCATGTATTTGCTGGATTGGCGCGTATTCAAGTATTCCTCGGTGTACTTCTTCCTCGGCATCCTGATTTACTTCGGATTAACAGGCAGAGATTTCCTCTACCAACCTTTCTGCTACGTGGGAGGGGTGATTGGCGTGTTTAGCCTGTTCGTGGTAGCATTGAAGATCCGTGATGATGGACCACTTGGACTCTCAATCATGTATCTGATCGCGCTGCTATCACTCGTACTGGAAGAAATTGCTCCCTTGGATGCCACCGGGATCCCCGTGATGGTTGCATCAGCTGGATTCATCTTTGGATTATTCTTCGTTGCAGGATACTTTAAACCATTCACAAAGCGAGCTGCAAAGCGTGGAAAAAAACTGGAAAGCATTCCCAAGGAGCACGAAGTGATAGAATTGGAAAATGCTGTCAAAAATACAATCGCCACCAAGGGTGAATGAAAAAATGAAACCTATTCTCATGATTGCATTCATCATGGATTTTGGAGTGATCGGGCTAAGTTGCAACGCGCTCTATTCCATGAAAAAGCAAAATATGACGGAATTCAATCCAGTTAATAGAATTTTCAGCAGGTGGTTATTCATATACTTGATCATCACCATGATTCGGAATGCAGAATATACCTACTACATCTCAGCTGACGTGGTTGGCGATACATACTTCAGCATTGGTGTGAGCTTGAGCACGTGGTTCCTTTTACCCATGATAATTTTTGTTTCCGAATTGGTATTCCTGCTGTATCTTTACGAGAAACGTGAGTTATTCATCCTGCCAGTCATCGTGGCTTTCTTTATCGCACTTGGGCTCTATGAGTTTCCATCCATCATCCCCTATACCATTTTTTCCACCATCAGTTTCATTGTGGGATTAGTATTCTTCCTACGAATGGGTTGGAAAAATAAAGAAGGACTGGTTTTCTCGTTCGGCTTGTTCATTCTCTTCGATTATTTCCTTGGATTTAGCATGTACCTATTCTTGGGAAATTATTGGGGATTATTAGTCGGCTCATTGGTCGGAACATTTTGCTTGAACTTGGGAACGGGACACGTGTTCGAAAAAGCATTCTTGTATAATCAAGACGAGGAAAAACAGATCAAGAATTCTTGGATCAGCAGGATGGTGGAGCGGGATGCATTTAAGGGAGAGAACATGAAGCAGCCCCGAGGTCCTGCTGCAAGAATGATACAAATAACCTGCCCGGCGTGTGACGAAACGATTCAACATTCCTTGTCGAGTGGTTTCATCAGCGAAAGAGCGGGAAACCCACATGCATTGGTGGAGTTTTCTTCGGATAACCTGCTTTTAAAACCATGCAATCATGATTTTATCATGTACATGGACAAGGAATGCAATGTTGTTGCCACCAGGCTCATTAAAGTCATTTCCTGATAACTTTTGACGTGGTTCCACTTCCCACGTAATTTCCACTTTTTTCCCTTCCATCCCTTGAGGAAATGCTAGGATCAATGAAACACGCTCGTCACGTGATGATGCCAGTGAAATCTATCATCCCTGATTCCTCGGGTTAGTCTTAATCCCGTTGCAGAACATCCATCACGAACCCAAAAGCATGGAGGTCAAGATTTTGATTTTTGGATGTCATTCTCCTAACGGTTAATGCCAAGAAATGGCGTTACAATCTAATACTTACGATGGTCATCTCTAATTTCCTTCTTTTCTTCGAAAAAGTTCATAAAAACTTGGTATACTTCTTGCAATGGTCTCGGTACGATCAATTCAAGTTCTTATGCCATGGCGTGTCCCTCCTCAATGCTTCCAAGTTTCCATTCAGCATGTATCCAATATTCCTAAAAAATCCTGCGATTCACAAAAGGCTTATTTTTATTCCGACCAAGATAGGATCCATGGTCCAGCAATTATCCGCGCGGGAACGATTCAGGGCGATTTTCGAGCACGATACATCCGGGCTTGACAGGCTTCCCATGCTTTCTCTTGGCACGCCCTCGCAAGGTTTATTTTTTCAGCAATGGAGCGAGGAAGTTGGAAATGAGGATTTACCTGATGATTTCATCGAGCTCACGAAATTGGGTGACAAAACAATTCAAAAATGGATAGGCAGCGAATGGCATAACACGTCAATTGGTTGGCCTTC
>WJJB01000032.1 GCA_014729935.1 Candidatus Bathyarchaeota archaeon
AACGGTGGTTGTCGATCGATTCCCCGAAGCGAATTTCACCGCCAACATTACGACCATATACAAGGGAAATTCAGTTCAGTTCAATTTCACCGGCACGGAGGGTGATGCGCCCGCAACCTTCCAGTGGAATTTCACCGATGGTACCACCAACGCCACCAGTAAAAATCCAGTGCATCAATTCAATGTCGATGGTAATTTCTCCATCATTTGCACCGTTCAAGATCTTGATGGTGACATCGATTCAATGCAACGCATTGAATACATCCAAGTCATTGATAGGATTCCAACCGCATCTTTCTTGGTCAATGCAACCGTTGTTCGCGTAAATGTCGATATCCAATTCAACTTCACCGGCACGGAGGGTGATGCGCCCGCAACCTTCCAGTGGAATTTCACCGATGGCACCACCAACGCCACCAGCAGGAATCCCATCCATCAATATAACACTCTTGGAAACTTCACGGTGATTCTCACGGTAATAGACTTGGATGGTGATAGTAACACATCTGTCAAGATCGATTACATTAACGTGATTCAGCCGAATTTGCATCCCGTGGCTAATTTCACCGCCAATCTCACCACAGTCGGTATAAATGATCACGTGCAATTTAATTTCACGGGTGAAGAAGGCGATTCTCCTGCAACCTTCCAGTGGAATTTCACCGATGGCTCGCTTAACTCCTCGGTGGAGAATCCATCCCATCAATTCACTTCATTTGGAAATTTCACGGTTATCCTCACCGTTATCGATGACGATGGAGACGAGGATTCCCTCGTCTTGGTTGATTTCATTTCGGTAATTGACCTGAAGCCCATTTCCAATTTCAGCGTGAATACCTCGAACATTTATCAGGGAGAATGGGTGCAGTTCAATTTTACTGGATTTGAAGGGGATGCCCCGTGTAACTATCAATGGAATTTCGGTGATGGTACACCCCAGGTATCGGAAAAAAACCCCGTGCACTTCTATGCCAATCACGGGATTTTCAGCGTCCTCCTGATTGTCACTGATGATGATGGTGATCCACATTCAGAATTCAAGATCAACTTCATGACGGTCATTGAAGACATCGAACCAATTGCTAATTTTTCAGCGAACCTCACGTCACCTGTGGAAGATCAAGAGGTTGGATTCACGTTTTCTGGTATTAGTGGCAATGCACCGGTTAATTATCAATGGAACTTTGGAGATGGGTCTCCAAATTCATCGCTGCAAGAACCCACTCACGTGTACAATACAAGCGGTAATTATACTGTTGTGCTTACAGTTTCGGATGACAGTGGCGATATATCTTCCATCGAGAAAGTGAATTTCATCACGGTTCTCCCAGATCTCTTCCCCGTGCCAGCCTTTGTCTCCAATTATACATCGAAGATCCAACCAGGTGATTCCATTGCTTTCACGTACACGGGAACGATGGGAAATGGAATTGTAAGTTTCCAGTGGAACTTTGGGGACGGAACTGGTAACCAAACTTCACAAAACCCCGTTCACGATTTTGACACAGTGGGCATTTTCACCGTTATTCTCACGGTGTCAGATATTGATGGGGACGAAGAGACATACATCATGCCAGGAACCATCATCGTGGAAGTTGAAACCTTCATGAATAAGGTTCTAGATTTCCTCAAGGATAACCTCCTCTTGGTCATTATTGGAATTGGTGCGGTAGCGTTAGTTTCCGTGGTCGGCGTGCGGAGGAGGCAATCAGTGAAGCAAAAGGCAGCAGTTGGTGCATCCAAGAAGGAAAAAGCAATTTCCAAGAAAAACATAGACGCACTCCTGAAACAAATAAAACACTTGTTTGTCTTCCACCGGAAGACCTCTGCATGTCTTCTTTATCAACCGTTTACCGAGAAAACTACTGATCCCCAATTAATCGCTGGATTCATATCAGCAATTAGTTCGTTCGGGGGAACATTTGATAAAAAGGCTAAACTCAAGGTCTTGGAATACCAAAGTTTCAAGATCATCTTGGAGGAAACCCTCCTTGCCTCTTACGCCTTGCTTTTCGAGGGCCAAATGGATGAAAGGTTGAAGGAACACTTTTCCAAGTTTATAATGATCTTTGAAAACAAGTATCAGGATGAAATTTCCGGATTCAGGGGCGACCTAACTCCGTTCAACGATGCAGGGGATATCACGAAGCGGATTTTCAAGATCGATAGGCCCCTACAACAAGCATGTATCTCGAAAAAAACTAAAGCACACGGCAAAACATTTAACCTGTACTGCGCACGCTGCAAGGAGTGGAAACTACAGGCTCCAGATACATCCATTGAGGGTAGCGAGACTTGCACTACCTGTGATTCAGCCCTCTATTTCGTGCCACGGTGCTATAAATGCGGACATTCCATCTTGAAACCACTCGAAGCTTTCAACGCGTTCAAGAAAGATCCCGAAACGTGTGAGAAGTGTGGTGGCCCAATGTACATTCAATGAAATACCAGCCCATGGCTTGAATGAGTGCTTTCATCGAAAGTGCTCACCTACTTTCCCCTTTTTTCATGTGCTGGCTATACTTGAACGTGCAGCTTGGATTACCTTGAGCGATAGTCGTATCAAGGGCTGTCTTGATCCAATCACCCACCAAATGCGGGAGTGTCATTTCATGTTCACAGAAAACCGGCGTGAGATGATCCACGCCATTATTGCAGAATATCTCATGGTAGAAGCACCTGTGCAACTTGATCTCGAGAAAACCCGGGTGTTGGACTTCGAGTTCCTTGCCAAAATGTTCCGTGTCGTGGATTGCATTTCGTTCCATCAAGTCGGTCCAGATCTTGAACGGTACCGAGCTTGATCCAACTTGTTTGACGATGGTATCCATCCAAGGCTTGGAAATTGTTTTCAACACGTCCTTGAAGATGATATGAAATGTATCTTCATCCAAGTTCTTGAATTCCAATGCTCGATACAAGGCAATGGCCATGAATGCATTGATGGCATGCCTTCGATCCGTGCCGGTAAGAAGAAAACGCTGATTCTTGGGATGGTTCCATGCATCATTGAGAAAGCTTTCCATGGCATTCATGATTCCACGGGTCTTTCCCGCCCCTAATGTCCTTTCCAGCTGGAGCTTGGTCGTGGTTAAGAAAACCATTTTCAATTGTTCCACTTCACTCATTGTACGGATTGTATTTTTCGAGGTATTTACCGCTTTCTTACCCTGTTAACCTTTAAAACACAACACGCGTTTATTATCACGCACCTGGGGATTATCCTAGCGAGAAATGCTCGGGTGCGGAAACACGCATGTTGATGCTATCATGGCAAGACTACACACACATCGGCGCGGGAAGTCCTCATCCACGCGGCCTGCTATAAAATCGGTTCCCGAGTGGGTGATGTACACCCCGAGGGAAGTTGAAGAGCTCGTTGTCCAGCTCGGACGTGAGGGATACCCCCCAGCAATGATCGGGTTAATTTTGCGGGACTCTTATGGTATCCCGCTAGTGAAAACCATAACTGGTGAGAAAATCACCCAAATCTTGAAGAAAAACGGCTTGGGTCCCGACCCCCTCCCGGAAGACCTCACGAACCTTATAAAGAAGGCACTCAACCTCCGTGATCACTTGGAGGACAATAAAAAGGATCTCCATGGCAAGCGGGGACTCCAGAATCTCGAAAGCAAGGTATACAGGCTTATCAGGTATTACAAGAAGGAAGGTGTACTTGCACCTGATTTCAGGTACAAGCCTGATAAAATGCGTGGTTTGGTCAGCAAGTGAACCAGGATTCAATGCAACGCAACCCGCTCCGTCACCTGGCGGCTTGTTAGATTTTCGGGAACAAACCTGAATGCTCTCTTTTTCCATCATGTATTTCTTCAAGCTAGGCACGCGCGTGAAGGCTAGGTGAGCCATACCGTTATTCCCAATCTCACCGAACTTGGACATTGCGGTCCAAGCCGGTGTGGTTACTGCCGTTCCCCTGGGGAACGGCGACCGGGTGATAACGGGCACCCGACGCCGTGGCATGTAGCCGTGGCGATGATGGCGCACCCCCAACGTTCCGCGCCGCGCTCAGGTCCGAATCGAGCACCAACCCGCACGTCGGATCGGCGCACGTGAACGTTTTTCCCCGTCCTGCACCGTCCTTTCCACCCCCGTGGCATCCTGATGGTGTCCAGATTCGGGGGGGTTCAATCTAGCTGCTAGATCACCCTCCTGTCCAGTCAGGAGAAAGGATCCCGGGAAGCAGTGATGGTCTCCAGGTAGGCGATTCTCCCATGATCGATACCGCTGCTCCCGTGAAATGCTGCCTTTTTCAAGCAAAAAAGTTCCCGCTGGAAATCCCCCATTATAGCATAGCTGACTGCTAAATTTTGCCACGCTAGTGGATTTGAAGAATGAATGGTGATGATCCGCTTGTAATACATGATTGACCGCGTGACAAGGTCCAGTTCCCCCGAGTCTCTCAGGGCATTCGCACATTGGAAAAGAACAGCGATTCTATCTGGTTCCAAGCCTACCAGAAACTCGAAAATCTCGCTGGCATCTCGATAATCTGCATCTTCATACAACTGCTTGCCCACACCGAAACACCAAATCAATGCTGCAATTTTTTCATCCTCTGGAAGTCCAGTGTAATTATTCGCCAAGTATTGTAGTAATTCCTCCCTGGAGAGGGAATCAAGATTTATCAAGGCGAGGTGGCGGTATCCCCACCGGGAAATCATGTTTAGCATGTACAACTCGCCGATGCGGGTGTTCTTGATTTCAATTTCTGGATGATTATTGCCATCAAGGTCTTTGGACTTGAGTGTTAAAGGTGATGGTGAATATCGCGTGATATCCATGGGATGTTCCAAAAAATTCATGAAATCATCCAATTGAGGATATAAATCTACATGATTAATGAAAAAAGATCGTTCTTCAAGAAGATCACCTATCCACTCGAGCTCTTCGGGTGGTATTTTGGCGGTTGCGCGCTTGTCATTGAGATCAAGCAAGTATTCAAGAAGTCTCATCGCCCGGGGGTTTTCTTTTCTTAAACTCATGCATTGCTTGAGATATCTCATGGCCGTTCGCAATTCACCGAGCTTCGCCAGTGCAAGGGACATGTTGTAATGGAATCGCGGATTTCCAGGTTCAAGGTTGATTGCTTCGAGGAAAAAATCGATAGCGGTGGTAAACTTTTCCTTGTTAAAGGTTGTAATACCACGTCTTTCCATCTTGCCTGCACGTGATCTCGACATGGTTACTCGTTCCGTATCTCAAAAAGGATTCTTGGCAATATAGGTCAGGGCAAGCCTCGATAACCGTGATATATCGACATCGTATCCAAATAGCTTGGCCTTTTTCAAGCAATAGAGTTCTTCTGCCCCCTTGTTCAGCAATGCATACACCACGGCCAAGCAGTACCACGCGTAACCATTATCATAGAAAAGCTCCAGTATGCGCTTGAATGAAGAAATCGCATTCTCGTATTCCTCCAATTCTCGATAGGCGAATCCTTGGGTGAAGAGGCTCTCGAAATCCTCGGGATCAACTTGCAAGATGGCTTGATACAAAGCCAATGCGCCCGCGTACTCCGCGTTATCATACAAGACCTTTGCCATTCGCTTGTATTTCGTAAGCATGTTCTTGATGTATTGATCCTTGTCCCCTTCACAATCGTCATCCTCGATATCTGGAAGGGCCGTGATTTCCGCGGTGATGCGTTCTATGGCTTCTGGCTGGAGCTGGAGAATCTTTTTTCTCGAAGGCTGTGAAGGTTCCTCCCTTCTTCTTGGCTCTAGGTGTAATTCCCGTTCCACATCGATGACGCCCACAAGGCCTTTCCTTCCATTCATACCTGAATCATCAGATCGAGGGCGTGCATCATCGATGGTGCCCAGATCATGGTATGGTTTGATGGGAGTACTGAGTATGCATGAATTCACGATTTCATCATCAAAGTCCGATTGCTTGTTTATCAATGACTCACGATCGATTGGGTCAATATCCCGATTCACGTGGACTATCTTGGTGTATTTTTCCAGTAATTTGCGATTTTCAGCAGCAGTCCTCGGTGTTATCACCTTGGACTTCTTGATTTGTTCCACTTGATCTTGATTCACC
>WJJB01000460.1 GCA_014729935.1 Candidatus Bathyarchaeota archaeon
ATTCCATCAATCTCGTCAAGGTGTTGCTCGGCAGCATTGATAAACATTGCGCCGGTTGCATTTTGTCCGGCATCCAAGGCAATCCTAGCAGCCTCGAGATCCTCTAATGCTAAATTGAGCACAGAAACCGCAAGGGTGTCATTCAATGGAGCAATGGCTTGAATGCGCTCTAATCTGGACAAGGCGTAGTTGAACCGTTCCACGGATGCGTCGTAATCATCCTCCACCCCTGATATTTCGCAATCCCAAGAACCGCTTGTGCAGGTTATTCCGTTACCCGCACTTGCTACAAAAGACATGAGGATGATGCAAACGGGAGTAAGGACGGGTAACGGTTCTGGAGAACGCGAGAGGGACATAAATATACTCGAGTTGGCGACCGGTAAAAAACATATCGAACCTCATGATTCAAATGAATCAGGTAAAACCACGTCAAACCGTCTCAAGACGGCACCCGAGTAAGATTTTTAATACCTTACCTAGTATTGTATTACGTGGAACGTGAACACGATGGTTGAAAGAAACCCTGAAAAAAGGAACTCTCGCCTGGCGGATATGCAGGTCGACTACGAGTTAGAGATCTCTCGTGAAGTCAAGAAGAACTTGCAATTCCTCATGAAGGAGCTTGATTTCGTTGATTCCAAGGAAGATCTCGATCGAATAATCGGGGAAATCTTGTTTATCGGTGCCACATCCAAGGAAGTGAAAATTCGCGCGTATATCCATCGAAAGCTGAGGAAATTATCCTCCGAGCGTCCTGACATGTTCAAGGATGTCATCTAACCAATTTCTTTTCACGCACGTTCATTAGCATGCGGAATGACCATGGTTTTCAAGACGTGAATTGCTTGTCTGCCAAGATGTTCCGCTGGCGAAATTACGATCGGAATTTCTGGGGATCCAGACCGGGTAGTCAATCCATCGATATCTAAGAGCTCTTGAATCAGTCTTGAAGCTGCTCGGGTAAAGGTGGTTTCCTCTCGTTTAACAATTATGTAATAGTAATCATCCGAATCAACTTGAGCATTGGGATGCTTATCAAGAAATCCCCTAATTCTCTCGGGAGCTATGGTTGATTTCGGCCCACGGTGGACGTACGAGTCGGATATGATGGGATTTGACACGTGGAAAGCGAGAGCCACCATGTTATTTTTCCTGGGGAAAACCACTTCATGCGTTAGGGTACCGAATCGTTCCTCACCGGTTGTTTCCCGTTCAAGGCTTGTCGATATGTTGTTTCCGAGCTTATATAGCTTGTCACGCACAATTGTGTAATGAACGTCCTGGCTATTATTAAACGTGACCACTTGAAAGTGAGGATCCATGTTAGGCGGCGACGGGATTGAGCGCGTGATGAAAAAATCCACGTTGGGTTCCTTCAGGAATTCATTTACTTGCTTCCTTGCATGTAGCACGGCTCTTTTATCTATACTCGAGCCCACATTCCTGCTTGGATCTGTTGGATCGGTGATGATGAGGTAATCATTGGAAAACCGGTTATTCCTAGCAACTAATGAATCCGGTCGGCCGTGATAATCGATGGGAACTTTACAAAGCATATCGAAATTAACGAGCAAGTTTTCTAAGGTTCCAAAGTGGAAAATCAATAATTCAGTGGCGTATCCGATGAATCCCATCCTCCCGCACGCGCTCCTATCCCCGTAAACATGGTGTGCCTTGAAAAATGCCTTCATCAACCGCACGTCATCTTTCTGGTTGATGTCCAAATGATCCCGGACGAATATACTATGTAGGGGCGTACGATCCATGGCAGAATAGATGCCAGATCGCTTGATATCCTCCTTTGTAACCTGGTAACAGAAAACAAGGTCGAACTTGATGCCATCCACCGTGATGGTAAGGTATGGATGCTCTGCATATGAGAATGTCACCTTTTTTGCTTTCAAGGCTTCCCTTGACGTGGGGATGAGTAAATTGTTGATATATCCCGTGAATAGCTCCTTGTTGAAGGAACGAATGGCTTTCTTGGAGCCCTTTCCCTTAATAAGCCCCCGATCGAGAATAATGAAAACATCAACATCAAAATCACCGGCAAGTTGTGTTTGCTTTATCCCTGTAGATCCTTGAGGTTCTATCTCCAAGACGGGTATGTCTTGGCTGTTCAATGCGTGGGAGATGTGCTTGATGACTCTATCGGTTACAGAAGCGACCTTCTTCAATTCCTCTCTGGTGGGTTTCAAGATTGCAAGTGCTTCTTCCTTCACGGTTGCAAGTTTTTTCAATGTTGTCCCTTCCAACACATCATTGGCGAGCTTCATTCGTGAATTCCGTGTGAATGGCAGTTCCATGTATCTCTTGTCCGTAGTATCATGCATTGATTTTAATCCCTCCAATGTCACCTTCATCGTGCAATGACCCACTTTCAAGGTAAGCTCGTGCTCGATGAGGACAATATCCCGTGCGTTAAAATGCAGCTTTCGCCTCAGAATCCAACATTATACGATATACCCCTTTCAGAATTACTGGAGGAATTTGTAGATAAAGAAATTTACATGGAAGTCTTTCGGGTGGAAACCCGGGCGGAGGTGCTAGATTGATGGAAAAAGTGAACCTTGGCGTGATTGGCACTGGCGCTCGTGCTGGTCTCGTGCGCACCATGATCACTGATGAGAAGAAACGAGGGGATATCGTTGCATTGTGCGACGTGAATCCAGATCATCTCTCAAGATTTGAAAAAATGGTTGAAACCGGTTTGGGGCATGGTACCTCGAATTATTCCGATTATCATGATTTACTGGATGATGAGAAAGTGGATGCGGTACTCATATCGACACCCGATTTCTTGCATCACGAGATGGCCATAGAGGCATTCAACGCTGGCAAGCACGTGTTCCTAGAGAAGCCAGTGGGTATTAATCTTGAACAAATGATAGAGATTGTCCGGGCTGCCCAGAATGCTGATACCATCTTGGAAATAGGATACGTGCTCCGGTACGCTCCATTTTTCGTGGGAATGAAGCAATTGATTGATTCGGGAGAAATAGGAACGCCATTATTTGCCCAAGCGCTCGAGGAGTATTATGGCGCCTTCCACTTCTACCGTGGTTGGTGGAAATCACGAGAGCATGTTGGTGGCATCATGATCCAGAAAATTTGCCATGACATGGATCTCCACTACTGGTTTTTCGGCAAACCACGGAAAGTGGTTGCTTTCGAGAGCTTGATGGATTTCAAGCCAGGAGGGTGGGATTCCGATGCCCTGAATTGTGATGATTGCCAGAATCCATGCCCGTATTACACCAAGGCAGAAGGTTCGAGAACCGGCACGAATGAGTGCGTGTACAACGCACCGCATGATATTTCGGATAACACCCAAATACTCGTCCAGTTTGAATCAGGTTTGAACCTGAGCATGGGGATGAATTTTTTCAACGCTCGGGGTCAAAGTGATCGCCATTGGAAGGTGGTCGGGTCCAAGGCTGAACTTTCCGGGAGATTATCCACTGGCATGGTGCGCATCGATCCAAGGCATGACACCAACATGCAAAACACGAGGTACCTGAAATTTACTTCAGGAACCGGGGGTCATGGTGGTGGTGATGCCTTGCAAATCCTTGAATTCCTTGATGGAATACTGGAAGGGCACGAAGCAAAAGCTGGTATCGAAAGCGCTTATTGGTCCAGCATTCTCATCATGGGCGCGCAAAAATCGGCAGATGAGGGAGAGATCGTCGAAATAGCCGATCTAACCAGGAAATATCCTTTCCCGGGGTGATTGAACTACCCTGCTCGAAATAATGGACGTGGCTTACTGATGGGAAAGGGTGATCTAGCAGCTAGATTGAACCCCCCGAATCTGGACACCATCAGGATGCCACGGGGGTGGAAATCTCGGTGCAGGACGGGGGAAAAACGGTCACGTGTGCCGATCCGACGTGCGGGTTGGTGCTCGATTCGGACCTGAGCGCGGCGCGGAACGTTGGGGGTGCGCCATCATCGCCATGGCTACATGCCACGGCGTCGGGTGCCCGTTATCACCCGGTCGCCGTTCCCCAGGGGAACGGCAGTAACCGCACCGGCTCGGCCCGCGATGCCCAAGTTCGGTGAGGTTTGGAATAACGGTGGTAGGTTACTCTTTTTCGTTCAATCGTCGGGTGATTGGCGAAATGTCAACTGGATTTCTTGTTTCCTTTTCCCTACTATCCAAGATGTCCTCGTTAACTAACTTACCTGCACTTGGCTCGAAGAAATAGGTCTTCTTTGGGAGGGCAGTTGATTCCGGCGATAAGCTTGCCTTTCCCGCGCGATCCAAGTAAGAAATGCGTTCCGGTCCATTTACACGATATTCGTTAAGGCGTTCCTTGAATTCATCCTTGGATAACTCAAAACGAGAGGGGGGAATTACATCCTTGCCTTGGTGCAGCGCGATCACCTGCTTTTTCATGTCCTTTGAGATTTCCTTCGCCAGCTTATAGCTACATTCCAATCCGGGATCCAGGTAGACAGGTCTGCCGATGTAACAATGGCATTTCCCCTTGAAAAATTTCCGCACGCCGGTAAGAGCAATGGGTATGTACGGGATCTTGTATTCCAAACATAAACGTGCGGCTCCCGCGTGGAAATCCGACACACTCCCATCTTTATTCCTTCCCCCTTCTGGAAAGAACCCGATACACTGCCCTTTTTCCAAGACTTGTTCCATCTTCTCGTAGGTTTCATGGTTCAGGTGCCGGCTGCCATCCAATGGAATGGTGCCAAAGTAGGAGATGATGGATTTCATTAATGGCGTTTTCAAGTTGGCTAGCTTGGACACCCACGAGACATGGTAGTTTTTCTGCATCGTCCCGCAACTGATGGCGGTACCAGCGTAGAATGGATCTAACGCGTTACGGTGGTTCGAGATAATCATGAACGAGCCAGTTTTACTTCCCAGTTCCAAGTTTTCAACACCGCTCCAAGTAAATTTGTTGGTAATTTTCAGTATCCTGGGAAAAAAGATGTAGCCAATGCGCCAGTAAATCATCTGGTCATACTCGTAAGTATTACCGCGTTTTTCCAAGCGTTTCCTGTGCCAAGAGATGTACGCGTCAACCGGATTATGATAAAATGCCATCTTGAGTAAATACTTCAGGGCTCTACTTATTTTTCCCATTGTGGATACCTTATTATCTCGTGGCCGATCCTACCTTGCTTTTCTTCGAAGGATGGGGAGCGAGTTTGGTCACCATGGTACTGGAAGGATTTAAACAAGAGGTGCGAGAAGACAGAATTAATACTAATTGGCGGAAATTTAATAATTACTCAGCAATAACATGGTGAGCCACCTTATGCAAATCGCATCCCGTCACTAAGAAGCCATACCCGCAAAGTTTTTTCAACACGAACTTCATTGAATAACACGGAATATTCACGATGCAGGGAGAGTCACATGAGCCAAGATTCATCACACCTCGTTGCTAGCTTCAGGGATTTTTTTAAAAAGGGGCAAAAGGCGCTCGAGTCAGGATCGCCCAAGGATGCCATCAGCCATCTTAACATCGCCAAGAACATGTTATCTGATATAGTAGCCAAAGGGATTAATGTAGATGAGGCTGAAGTCGTTTCCTTGGAGACCTTGATACAAGAGGCAACACGAGCTGCAGAAAAAAAAGGGAAAACTAGGATGTTGAAGCAATTCCAAAATCTCAAGCAGGGGGCCTCCGAGTTCGATGGCAAGCACAAGATCATGTCCATTTTCCTTTTTGGCCTAGATAATGCAGGGAAGACAACTCTCGTGGAATACATTAATAACGAGGAATTCATCGATCCAACCCCCACCGTTGGCGTGAATATAACTCGGATCACGCTCGGGAGTATCAAATTCGTATTCAACGATGTGGGTGGACAGGAAGCGTACCGAGCAAATTGGATGAACTATTGGAAAAATCCTGATTTCATGATTTTCATGGTGGATGCTAATGACGGAGAACGATTTGACCAAGCAAGGGAAGGTCTGTGGACGGTGCTTGACGACCCAGCCACCTCTGGTGTTCCATTACTCATTCTATCGAACAAGATGGATCTCCCCGGAGCAATATTACTTGACGAGGTGCTAAATTCACTAAACGCTGGCGCCATCACGGATCGAATGGTGGGAAGTTTTGCCATTTCCGTGAAGGAAGGGTCGAATCTAGAGAAAGCCCTTAACTTCTTGGCAAGTGATGCTCTCAATGACGAAGAGTTCCGAGCCTTCATCGGAAAGGAAATTGATAGGCTGAATAGGAACTTCGGGGAATTATACAAGATATTCATTGCCGAGGCGGAAATGCACGAGCGAGAGAAACGCTTCGAGAAAGCGCTTCAACGTGTCTACAAGGCGAAGAAAATTCAAGAAGAACTGTTCAAGCAAGGGATTTCCAAGGCGCAAAAGGAAATCACGCGATGCAACGTATGGTCTACACGGCTGGAAAAGGTGGTGTCAGCCAAGCAGGAATGAAGAGGTAAAGAAAACAAGAACTTCCAAGAAATGAGTTGCCCGTCTCCCCACTCACGAATGGTCCTCCATGATAAGCCTGCTGCATATCTTGCCCGACAGGGTAACCATGGGTATGCCGCCCCCCGGATGGGCGCTCCCCCCGGCGAAATACAGGTTCTTGTATCGCTTCGAATTGTTTGATTGCCGCTTGAAGGCTGCGGTCCTTGAATTCGATGAAATGCCATACAAGCTTCCTTGGCTGCTTCCCGTGAGTCGCTGGATATCAACAGGTGAAAGCAGGTGCTCGTGCATGATGTGGCCAGATACATCTTCACCGATAGTTTCCTTGATCTTCTCGAGCACGCTATTTCTTGCCTTCTTGATTTCAGCTTCCCAATCTTGACCAACATTGCATGGCGCGTTGACGAGCACGAACCAATTCTCACACCCTCTTGGAGCATCAGTTGGTATGAGCTTAGAAGTGATGTTAATATATACTGTTGGTTTGGAAGGAACGTGCATGGATTCAAAGAGCTCATGAAATTCTTCTTGGTAATTGTCTGAAAAGAGTATATTATTTATGGAAAACTCGGGAAACGCGCAATCCATCCCCCAATAAAACACGAGTCCCGACGATGAGGGCTCCAGTTGCTCGTATCGCTTTGCCATCTTGGAGTCCCGGTCCCCCAATAGCGAGTGATACGTTGCTTTCACATCCGAGTTAGCAACAACGATATCACATTGGTGTTTTTCACCCCCAATCTTGACCCCGGTTACCTTCTTACCTTCCTTCACTATGGAATCCACGGAGCTGTTCAACTGGATGTCCACATCATTCTCACGGGCTACCCTTGCCATTGCCTCGGGGATGGCATGTATCCCATTTTTGGGAAGCCATCCGCCATAGGCGTGTTCCACGTGAGGGATGATGTTAAGAGTTGCAGGTGCTTTGTAGGGAGATGAGCCGGTGTACGTGGCATACCTGTCAAAAAGCTGCACAGTTTTAGGATTGGTGAAATGTGCCTTGTTCGATTCATGCATGGTCCTGAATGCATCCAGTTTTCTGAATTGAAAAAGCATCTTCACTGCTTTCCAGCTGAAAATCTTGATCTCCTTGTATAAAAACACTGGAGCTGCAATCGAATAGATATCGGTGGTATACTCGAAGTATTTCTTGAAACTTCCCTCGGGCTCGTGCAATTGCTCCTGCAATGCCTCATCG
>WJJB01000461.1 GCA_014729935.1 Candidatus Bathyarchaeota archaeon
CCGTCATATAAAACAATTGTCTTTACATCGGTGTAAAGTGGGTATCGCCACGGTCCAATTTAGCGATCCCTATCCTTTCACCAGCTCACTCGCCGATTCAAAACTGCCGCCAAGATTGGCGTTGTTGTCACCCGTGACGATCACCTCGCCGGAGTTGATGTTGATGGTGCCTTCCAGCGTCACGTGCCCCGGCTCGTCGTTCACCTTCGGCAGCGCGATGATGAATGCCATCTCGTTGCTGGGGTTCTCGGGGGTGCTATGGAGCGTGTACTCGATGGTACATCCCTTCCCCTCGATATACGCCGCGAAGGCATCCAGGTACCGGGTGAAATCGCCCAGGGTCTGGAACGCCTGCCCGGTTTCCGGGACCACCACCCACAGGTCCCGCCACTCGACGCCGCAGACCACGCGCCCATGGAAATTACACTATTTTGCATAGATGATATACATGAACGCCCGGATGAAATAGTCAACAATTCAGGTTGTAACATCATCCTTCCAAGAACCGCAAGATGAGTGATCTGCATCTCGGTGGCACGTCATAGATATCGAAGACCAAAGCATCTAGGCATTGTTCAAGCTGCTCGAGTTGTACTTCACCGAGTCCCACCTCAGATCCACCCAGATCGTCACCCCCGCTATCTATACTTAGCAATGAAGTGATCTCGCTAACTAGCCTGGATATTTGCAATTGTTGCTCGCGCGTGCCAATTATAATGGGGGGAGCGGTTGCCTTGAGCTTGCTAGGCTCGTATTTACGAGCATCACCTCCATGGTACTTGGCACCATGAGCACGGAACCAGTATTCGGAAAGCTTGCTATTCAAGATTCCCACGAGCACTTCATGTGGGATTTCACGTGAAATGATCATGGTATTGGTGCCCTTGAAGGCGTGCTTGCTCTTATCCAATGCAAACGTGGGACAGGATGCGGTGCGCGGGCACAGGATCTTGACAGGCGATTGCCTGAGGAGATGCAGGTTTCGAACGTTGGGGAACTTCCACCAATCGTTTTCCTCGTGATCCACGCGTTCTTTCAAGATACCGTGGAGTGTAGGGCATGCCTGCTTGAAGGTTCTTTCGGATTGGTAATCGTTTGCAACTATCCAGTATCGCTTTTGGGAAGGAACCAGCACGTACCGTTGAATTTCGGATGCATCAAGCACTATCCGCAAGCATGCCTGCCGTTCCTTTATTGGAAGGGAAAGGAATTCATCCTGGGTGATTTCAAAGCATTTCGCCAAGTGAATTGGCGGTTGGAATCCCCCACGCACGAGGAACAGGTTAGGATCGTCGAGGTGCATGGCTGGCAGGGCCATCACGTGCTTCTTGAACTCTTGATGCCATGTGGGAAGGAACTTCCAAGGACGATCGACCAGATCACTCGTGGCCATCACCAAGCTACGATGGAATTTTCCAGAGGCTAAAGTCAAGCTAATCTCGTCCAAGTTCGTGGCATCAACATGATGATGCACGATCGTTCCCTTTTCGATTCCGTTCCCGATTCCAGCTTGGCGTTCAGGAACCACAATGTCATCCTCCATCCCAGCCTTCCATGCGAGCAGGATCAATGAATTGGTGCTAATCGTGGCTTGCATGCTTTGGAACATGTTGATATCGGGGTTGAAGGTGATTAATTCGATCTTCTCGCAAGATTCCAAGATGTAATTCCTGAAGGGAAGTGCCTTCTCGTGATGCAACCACTCTTGTGGCAGGAGAAAACAGGCAATGCCCCCAGGTCGCAACTGTGCCATGACTTTCACGAGAAAGAAGAGGTATAGGTTCGGTTGTGCATCGGGATGATTGCATCGTGCATCATGCTCGAAACCGAGAAAGTTTCCGTCAGCTAGTGCCTCTCGCTGGGGGGCAGGTATATACTTCCAAGGTATGTACGGGGGATTGGCAACCACAGCATCGATGGATTCAGCATTAGGAAGATTATTGGACTTGATGAAGTTTTGCGCATCAATCATGATGTCCACGCGATCGATCTTCCCCTCGAGATGAAGGGCATGAAGGTGTAATGATGTCTTGGCGATCGCTACAGCACGCCTGTCGACATCAACACCGACAAGCTGCAATTCGGCAAGAGGAGCTATGGCAGGAATATGGCAATCCCGCTGCTTCCCTCCATGATCATGGATGAAATCTAAGAACTTTCGGAGGAAAGATCCAGTGCCGCATGCGGGATCGAGTATGGTGTAGCCATGATCACGGTGCCTTCTACGAGTTTTCCCGCACCGTGGATGGTTCAACCATTCATCAAACGCCCGAGAGATCATATAATGCACCAAGAAATCGGGCGTGTAATACAATCCAAGTGCTTGCTTCCGTGCTTCATCAACGAGAACCTCATGGAGGAACCCGTGGATATCCATCTTGATGGAGGAAAGATCAAACGACTCTGCCAAGGGGTAATTCTTTGGCAGGGAATCGATAAAGTGAAGGAAATCCTGGTACCCTTCAAAGGTTTCGCTGGTAGATCCATCAAGAAATCCGAAATCATTCATGAGATCCAAGAATATCTTCCGAACCTCTTGATTTCGAGGGAATGGTGCCCTGCTGCTGTACTCTTTGGCCTCGTTGCTTTGTATTACCTTGGCAAGATCACCAGGTAATCGCTCGCGTTCATTAATTTCCCTCATGAATAAAAGCAGGTGAAGGAAGGATCCAAGATTCATGGCATCAATGCCACGAGTTTCAAGATAATCAAGAGGCATGGCGGCCGCTTGCTCGATTTTAACTTTTAAAAACATTTCAAGAGTGATTTTCTCGATCTTGCTCGAGGCACTTTCAACCTTCGCAATCATCCCGAGTAAGGAGCCATCGATCACGCCATCTCGCGAAATCAGTGAAATATCCTCCAATCCAAGTTTCCTAAATGGGTGGCTGGCATGTGAGGGTCCAGCAGATAAACAATTAAGGTGCCTATCACCCGTTAGTTCCCACAACTCGGGAAAAATGAGTTGGAAGCCTTCAAAGTCCAAAATGATAATAGCGGGACAACCATGTATCCAAGCTTCCCTCGAGATCATTCCCGGGTCCGTTCCAAGTGTTGCTTCCGTCATTTTAGCCTTGGATACCAAGTAAAACATTGGTAGCCAATTCAGGTGCACCTCGATCCATCCAGGAAGATGGGGTCGTGGTCCTCGGACTACCAATTCCCTTTCGGCATCCCACCCAAGTTTCACGAGCACTTTCGTTAGGAAAGCTACATCCATGCCAATGCCTGCTTTTTCCATGATTGCGTCGGCTATCATCGACTCAACGGAGAGATTGGCATCTGGGGTGTGCGCATGCACGAATTCATCATCTTCATTCAACTGAAATCACGGTTATGTCCATTGATTGCAGGACCTACATTAAAAAAAGGACGACATTTTCCTATCAACGGCCCTTCCCTACCAAGGGGAAGGGAATTAAATGCCCTTGAAAAATCTCGCAAGGCATGGTCGGGACTCGCGTACACGGGTATAGAGAGTGCTTTGCACTTCTCATGCCATTCTACTATCAAATCATCGTGGCCCCCCAATAGCGCCAGCATGAGTGGCACGTTGGGATGTTCTTGCCTGCGCAACGCAATATCAGCCCAATCCAATAGGGATTCCGGCATGGCGAGCGTCACGAGCAAGATCCCGTCAAGGGGCTCCTGGTAGAGTATCTCCAACATCTTGGCATGAGCCACTTCTGATCCATTACGCTCGATGGCAGCCCATGAATCTATGGGATTGGTAAAAGCGAACCAGTTAGGGAATAATTTGGATATCGCTTTCCTTGCATCCCGTGAAAGCGGGGGTACCTGCAAGTGATATAATTCAGCTGCATCAAGGCTTAAAGCGCATCCCGCACCGGAAATGGAAACTATAGCAATATTTTTTCCACGGGGTATCCCTGCTGCATGGAGGAAACGCCCCATATCCCAAAATTCTTCAAAATTAGCCACGCGTTGCATTCCGGTAGATTTCAATACTGCCGAAAAGATGCGATCATCTCCGGCGATGGATCCGGTATGGCTTGTAACCATTTGAGCCCCCGCCTTGCTTCTCCCGGACTTCAAGATGAATATTGGCTTTCCGTGAACCTTGATGGCTTGCCTTCCCTGCATCATGAAATCACGCCCGCTCCTAGCATCCTCCAGGTACAAGAAAATCGCCCCGGTGGATGGATCGTTCGTCAAGTACTCCAAGACATGCTTCTCGTTCATGTCCATCTTATTCCCGAGGCAGATAACCTTGGACACCGGAAAGAGATCCCGGGCAAGGATTCGCTGAAGGTAACCAGATGCAATCAATCCCGTTTGTCCCGCGATTGCAATCCCCGGGCTAGCCTGCACGGGTAACTCTTCGAAGGGGATTAGGGACGTGTTTGTCCGCGAATTGAAATCAATGATACCGATGGAATTGGGGCCCAGTACCAGGGGTCGATGTTCCATCTTTGATAGTTGGAGCAACATGGCTCGCTTGCATTCTTCACTGGCTGCTGGAGTTTCCGCGAGTTGCCCAGATTCAATGATCATGGTATTCACCGCATTGGTACAGCATTCCTTGAACGCTGCATGCACGTGTGCGGGTGGAAGACAGATCACAGCCAAATCAATTGGATAAGCTACCCTGGGAAGTGAGACAATCGAGGGAAATGTCTCGATGCCAAGAATCTCAGCGTGATTTGGATTGATGGGATACAACCCCCGGGTGAAATTTCCTTGGAGTAAATTCTTGAGAATGTTATTCCCCGATTTCCCGTGGGTCGCCGATGCTCCCAGCAAGGCCACAGATTCTGGCTGGAACATTGCTTCGAGGGATGCCCCGTGGGATGCCATGATATGATCTGCGCATCGGGGTTTAAAAAGCTGGCTAGCCACCGGGAGGTGATATCAAATTCTAATAGCACCAATCACTGGTTTGTAAAGAAGGATACATGAGATCCCTTGGAGAGACACATGACCAACGTTTTCATCACCATGCTGGGCACTACTGATTACATCAAGTGCAATTACGTCTTCGAAGATGGCACGGTGGCACGTGATACGCGATTCATCCAAGCAGCAATTGCATCAACGCAGTGCATGGATTGGACGTCCACCGACAAGATTGTCATCTTGATGACCGGGGAATCCTTCACGAGAAATTGGTTAGATGATGGCATACACGGGAAGAATGGCGTTCCGCTGAAAAGGGATGGTTTGAAAAACATCTTGGATTCTCTCGGCCTCCGGTGCCAGATCGTTCCCATCTCGGATGTCCCCACCGGTTCCACCCAAGCAGAAATTTGGAAGATCTTCGAAGTTATATTGAATCATATCCCGCAAGATGCGAAAGTGGTGTTCGACATCACCCACGGATTTCGCTCCCTACCATTGCTCGTGATGCTCATTCTTGATTACGCGAGGGTTCTCAAGCAAGTCACGATAGAAAGCATATTCTATGGAGCATTTGAATCCCTTGGCATTAAAGGCAGGATCATGGAATTGGAGCTGGCCGAGCGCAACGTGCCCGTATGGAATTTTCTCCCGTTCTCCAGCTTGACCAAGTGGACTCGAGCATTGGAAGCACTGCTCCAGGATGGCTCAGCTACAAGGCTCATGGAGCTATCAGGAAAGGATATTAGTTCTCTCGCGTGCGGTGGGGATGAACACGCATCAAGGATGAAAGAAGTCTCTTACATCACCGGCATCATTAACGATCTCGTGTTGGATATCAAGCAAGGTAAAGCATGCGACATCATCAAGAACGAAAACTATGGAGAAGTCTTGGAAAAAATAGAATACATGAAAAGTGGAGTTATTCCCCCCTTGAAACCACTGCTCTCTCTCTTGGAAAACAGGATGCACCAATTCAAGAATAATGACCTGAGAAACGGGTACGTGGCCGTGGAGTGGTGCATCGAGCAAGGTCTACTTCAACAGGGATTCCTCCTGTTAAAGGAAACATTGATTTCAGAATTGATAGCCAAGCATGATGGACAACACATGATCAACCGCGTTGCAACACGAAACCTCTACAGGGGCGTGGTGAATGCGCTCGTTCATGGTGGGGATGAAGGATGGTGGACGGTTGAATGCAAGGATTATCCTGGCAAAGCCAGGGAACTCACGCGCATGTTCCCAAAGGATGTTGTGACCCTTTTCAGCATGATAGAAGAAAGCCTTGGTATCTTGGAAACGGGTGGATTTCTCGAAGGACACGGGATGCACGTGGATCTCAAAAATCAACTGGAGAGATGCTATACCGTTCTCGGGATCACCCTGAAGGGAAACGAGCGGGTGTTTGATATATTTATATCTCATAAATCAGTAGATTTCGAAAGCATGGCCAAGCCTTTACACGATTTTTTCGTCAAAAACGGATTTCGAGTTTTTCTATCCGAAATCACCCTAAAAGACATCGCCAAATCAGAATTCAACGAAGTAATTGACACGGCAATCGATAACTCCCGGCACATGATCGTGTGTGCGTCATGTATCGAGAATCTTTCCAGCGGGTGGGTTAAGGATGAGTGGAACCTATTCTTGAACGAGCTCAGGTCCTCTAGGAAATCAGGAAACTTGGTAGTCGTGCTTGATCCACGCGTCCAAATAGGTAAATTACCGCTGTCGCTTAGAAACAAAACTGTCATCCGGACAGATGATAACTGGAATGATGATCTCCTGCCATACTTCAGGTGACCATCATGAGACTTGTAATAACCATGATGCCAAGGCAGGATGGAAAGATGCAAGATGTCTACAAACATGCCATCCAAGGATTCATTTACAAGATGCTTGAACGGACGGCATACTCGGGCTTGCACGATGCCTGGGGATTCAAGTTCTTCTGCTTCTCGGATATCTTTCCCATCTCTCCATTCCAAGAGGGGAAGTATAAGAAGCTGATTATATCGTCTCCTGATGAAAAATTCATTAGGATCTTGGGGGAAGCGTGCCTTACCACCCCACGGGCTCACCTGGGACCCGTGCCAATTGAAATCACCGGGGTGAAACCGGTTGAATTACGGGTGACGAGATCTTTCATCACGGGAAGCCCGGTGGTCATGTACAAGAATAACAGGAAAAACTTGTATTTCTCATTCAACAAGGGGGACAGCGTGCCATATTTCTTGGAACGTGCCTTGGATAATGCAGTCACGAAATATAACGCGTATCACGGGGGCAACTTGGAACCAAACTTTCCATTATTCGATCGGCTTACCTTCAAGAAGGAAGTGGCAATCAAGAACGTGATAAGCGGCAGGGAATTCCTCATGATCGGAAGCACGTGGACTCGATTGGAAAAGGTGATGATCGAACCTGAGCTCTTTCCCTTTTACACCTTCTTATTGGATGCGGGATTGGGAGAGAAAAACAGCATGGGATTCGGGTTCCTGAACCCGTGCCAGCCAGCCTAGAGCGTGATGTTTTCTTGGATTTCCGTTTCCCATGAAAACCATCCTAGAGGCTGTTTCCTGTGTTGCAATAGCTTGTAGGTTCTGGGGAAGGGCGGGATTATGATAGAGTGGGAAGCCCTTGGATGCTTGTAACAACTATGACGTATGTGAGGGGTTATATCCTCTATTACATGCCAATACTCCTCGCAGTTCCTTTCCAGCAAGTTAAGAAGCAAGGAACGATATCGGGCGCCAATTCCATATCCCAATCTCATGAATCCAATCTTCCCGGCACCAAATTCCTTCTCACGTGCCGTCACCAATTCGGGATGGGGGCAAGTGACATGAAGATAACGTTTCTCAGATCGGATTGCTTCCCGCATGAAATTGGTGGCAATTTCCTGAAGGTGGTTAAACATCGCGTTTTCTATGGTTTCCCAAGCATCGTTGAAGATGTCAACGTCATCATCAATGCCAATTAAAGGTAACTTGCATTCCAAGTTATGATAATTCTTGTTATTCAATACAGTGGCAACTTGGGGTGAGAGTTGGATTTCCCCAACGAAGGTACCAGCACAAGCTTCCAAGAGATTGCGGTCATCAATTGCCACTGCTCGGCCACCTCTCCTGGTGCTGAAGGTAATCACGTTATCCACATGCAGGTCAAAATCATTCCTTGGTGAGAAATCAGAAACCAGCAAAAACTTGAGAAGGTCAAACAAGCGATTATTCTTCATCTTGTTGAATGAGGAAAAACCACTGATGGACCCCGTGAAGAATACAAGACGCTCCATCTCTTGCGCAAGGTAATGGTAAATGTATTGCCGTTTTTCCGGTGGTGCAGTCTTCAATTGTTTCAATCCCTTCACCACATATTGTCGAGATTGACCCGAGCGTCGCTTGTAACCATTAATCAATACATCCTCCAAGTTCATGGTTATTTTCTTCCCATGAACCTCCACGGTGAACTCTGGTTTGTTCTTGATGCAATCCCACAAGATTGCCGTCCGAAGAAATCCCTTCACGGTGGATCCGGGGATGTAGGGCTTGAGCGGGGGTTCTTGATCTCTCGTTCGTTGCTTCAAGCATTCCCGAATCGCGTAATTTCCACTCAAGTGCACCCTTTGTCCATAAAAGGGCATGTGATATAACGCAACTCCCTTTTTCAAATAATAAAAAACTGCTCTCTGGTTGCGATTAATATCACTAATGGATCGATTTCCCAGGGCATCCATGTATTTTCTAAACAGCGATGCGTCGGGAGAATTGCGAAACTTGCGAGCAGTGGCAATTTGGTTGATACGGTATAATGTTTTTTCCATCACGTAGCATTCCAAGTAACTATAAGTATTCCCGGTTCCCAAATGGAAAGGTGTGAGTGACCTCAGAATAATTTTTGCCATCCTATTCCCTCCGTTACATGAAAAATGGCGTGCCATTGATCGAGTACTGTCCATTGAAATCGATCAAGCATCCTTGCAGGCGTTGACGAGTTGAGAAGACGGAACCCTCAGTGAACATGCGCACGTTCCCGAAATGCGTGCCGGTGGACGTGTACCCATTCATCACGTGAATATTGAAATATGAATGGTTTAGATCCACGTGAGTCATGTCTCCAGTGCATGGAATGAATTTCGAGAGCAAGATTCTCATCCCGGTTCCCGAATGTTCAGGTGGAGGTTTTGATTCATTGGTCTCTTTCAAGTGGAATCTTCCATGGCCAAGAGACCTGCGCTTGGATATGCCTTGATCTCCAAGAAACTTGATGCATGCCATGATTTCTTGCGTGTATCCCGAAAGATCTAACAGTATTGAAAACTCCCGGCTGGTATAAAAGAAATCGCTCTTATAATACAGATTGGGTTTCTTTGTCATGCTCTCTATTTCCAGGCCAGGCTTCTCAACGATCTGAAATAGATCTTCTAAGGTAGGATTTTGCTCAATGATTTCAAGTATTAGGTCATGATCATAATATCCTTTTTCAATAGCTCGCCCCACGTGTGAAAGCTTGATAAAAGCTAGTTTCTTGAACTTTTTCACCAGGAATATCTCTTGGGGGGAATTCACGTCGAGCTTCAACGGTAAACAGGGTTTATGGTAGTAGGTGGTTCCATCTACCATGGGAAGTGGCGAAGAGATCGCAACATTGCCAGAATCCAGTGCACGCTTGAATCCATTTATCTTTCCGGGGAATAACACGGAAAATGCATGGAGAATCGCCCCTTGTAGCTTGATGGAGTCTATGATCCCCCTGAAAGGACTTTCCTGGTAGAACACGAGCGTCATGCGATGATCAGTCATTTCCCTCTTCATGGGTGAAATATTGCAATAATTTCGAGATCACGGTGGATATCGAC
>WJJB01000462.1 GCA_014729935.1 Candidatus Bathyarchaeota archaeon
CCCCTACACGAATACCACCAGGAGTCTCGAAGGAAGCCTAGCCCTTTTCATAACTGCATTATTCTTGAGCCTATTCGCTTTCTCGTTTTTCGGGAACTGGTTTCCAGAAAATCACCACACCATGTCGCTTCCTTGGATTTTCATCCTTAGCTTGTTACTTGCAGGAATCTCCACGATTATTGAAATCGTCTCGCCATCCAATCTTGATGACTTGGTCGTACCCATAGTGGGATGTTTCATGTCTTTCCTCCTCACCATCCTGATGTTCCCCGAATCCATAGGATTTGCCCTGTGACACTCACGTCGAAGGGAGGTGTGTGTGAAAAATTGGTGCACAGGGATGCCGTGATTCAAACGAACGGCTCCTGTCACTTCCATCCGCGCCTTTACCATCACCATGAAAACGCGAGATTGATTAACTCTTGCTAACGTGAAGAAGGTACTTGTTAGCTTCCAATAACTCGTGTTTTAGGGTTAGGGGATTCTTGAAAATCTTTTTAGGCAGGTTCTGAAACTGCTCCCTCGTGGAGAGGATTTTCATGGACTCTCCAGCTTTCATCTTATTGACGAGTATCTTGAGCTTTATCATGAAATTTGTGCATGTTAAATCCCTGAAATCGAGCAAATCTTTTTCAATCATGGTGTTGATCAATTCCATGCATGTTTGGAAGCATATTTTAGTCAAGAAAAGTGTTTCATGAGTTAAAAACACACCATTCGGGACAGGCACGCACCATGTTGACACGGATCCAAGATATCCGATAGGGTCTCGTGTTCCAAGACTCCCGTGGAAGAATCGTGATCCCCTGCATTAATTGGAAAGATGCTCTTGATCACTGATTGTGGCTCCAAACCCCGTACTTCCATGGACGGCACGTGATAATAGTATGAAAGGGTATCGATATCGATGGTTGACATGATTATCTCTTGGATATTCATGAGCTTTGCATTAGAGGACACAAAATTTTTCCCGTGTACGCAATGAATGCCATCCTCGATGAATACCACCTTAGTGTCAATGCCGTGGTTGCAAGCCGCTGCAACCGCCATTGAGATCGCACCGAATGCATGTTCACTACCATATGGGGGATGGGTCACCAAAAGGACAAGAGAAGTGGGAGCTGGAGTCATATCAGCGCCAGTAGTCCTCCTATCCACTGAATGTAGGTAGCCGGAATCTGGAGAAAGTATTGGATGGTGCACCGTGAATCTCTCGATGATGCGATTCAGGTTCACGAAGCGGCATGACGGGATGCCATGTATCGAGCTGGTCTTTTTTTCATCGAATTGAGGGTCTTCGTATCCCCTGGCTGCTGCACAGCGCGTGCAGGCAACCACCCAAGGATCCAACCCGGCATTCATGGCGCTCGCATGGAGTTGAGAAATGGATGCTCCAATATTCTCGAATTCTGAAGGTTTCTGATTCACGTGGGCTGAATGTACTCCATCCAAGTATAGATATAGCTCGGGGGAGATCCCCTTGGACAGGGTAGCTTGCAAGCACCGCAAAGCATGCACGGAGCTCCGACTCATGTATGGCCCGTTCAGTAGCAGGAACCCCATGCTCCCGGGATCATTCAAACCTGCCTTGAAATCCTTCATTGATGCTTTTACCAAGGCATGCCAAAAATCTTGCCTTTCTTGGAGGTTTTTAGATCCATGATAAAGATCCACGGACGATATACCAAGCATGCTTGCTTCCAGATGGTCCACGTTAATGTGAATACCGGGGGAATCAATCATTTTGAGTAACCATGGCTTGATTCTGGCATCCTGCATGGAATGAAGGGCATTCCCGGTGAGATATAGATTTACCAATCCCTCTTTTTTACGATGATTTCCAACGAGTACCTGCAACCACTTGCATCTCTCTGGGGTAATAAGGGTAGAAAAAAGGAGCGCTAGATTCTTCATTTCCTTGCATCACTGTTTCACGATATGCAATTCCCATAATCCAGGCTCAAGTAACTTGGTCTCTATTCTATGACCTGCCTTCTTCATCGCGGCAGGGATATTATCCTTTGCAGCGGGAGGGTGATCTAATTTCACGATCAAGGTGCTCCCCGAATTGAGGTTCTTCAATTCACGCTTCACGATAAGCAAGCAAAAAGGACATACTTCTCCAGTGATATCCAATTGTTTTTCCGTCATTTTCATCCCGCTCCAAGGCCAGCAGCGATAAACCATCCTTGTACCAGGCCTAAAATGAACCCGTGGTATATTATTGCTCCGATACTCATGCCTAGGACGAAAAAGATGCTTTTTCTATTACCCTCGCTAGCCATCACTACTTGCCTAAGCGGGCACCCACCGAGAATAACTCCAAGAAATCCCATCCCGAACCCCCCAACCAAAGCCAAGATCACGTATGATGCCACGCTCAAGCCGGGTATGGATCCAGGTATCGGTTTGAACGGGTTTGCTTGGTTTGCAGACCAGTAGAAACCATCAATGATATGGGGTGCGATGAGCCAAAAAATCAAATAACCAATGAAGGAAAATGCTATCAGCGCCATGTAACCGAAAAATAACCTCGTTTGCTTGAAAAGGAATAAATCCCGAAATCCTCCTATCGAGCAGAACCCTGATCTTTGAGCGAGGTATCCTATCAGCAAACCTAATCCTAGGGTGATCACGGGAACCAAGATGAGAGCGATATCCCCGGGAATCCAACCTTCCGCCATTCATGCATCCCTCCTGAAAACTGGGTTTTGCAAGTACTTGAAGATAAGCACTGCACCAACAGCAACACCACCGATGATTCCCAGAATTCCAATCAATGCCGTTAGGTCACCATATCCCACGCGTAACGCCGCCCTGTAGGGGCATCCTCCAAGGAAGAGGGCGAAAACCATCACGCCAATGCCACCCAATGTGTAAAATAAGTACACGTGCCACTTGCTCTTTTTTATCCTGAACTCCTTTTGCTGGTGTGCAGACCCCCTTCCACCAATATACAAGCCCACCAAGGTAAGCACGGGCAATGCGGCAAACAAGGCAGCGCCAAAAAACGCATTCACGAGGGTATTTGTCATGTCTCGGGTATGACATGCGACGCAAAATCCATATGCAACGGGACCACCTGCGCCATCGCCGCCAAACCCAATGAGTGCCTGAATCAAACCCGCCGTGATGCCAATGCAAATACCTAGAAATGCGGGAACTTTGGTCGCTTTTGCAACTTTCTTCAAGATCGTGGTACGTTCTTGACCATTTTCATGTGCCATGGTTGTCATCTCTCTGATTGTCTTTGATGCGATTGAAATATCATATGTACTAATAGATCTATCAATCGAACTAATATACGATCAAATATAATAATACCTGTTGTTCAAATACATGCGGGACACGAGCTCCCGAGTAGGAATCTACCATGAAACGAGAAACTAATGGAACCAAAAAATTTGGACTGACAGAATATACCAAACTTTTCGGATGAAGCTGCAAGCTTCCCCAAGCCGACCTGGAGACTGTCCTTGGAAATGCTGATCTTCTAGGTTCTGCTGAGGATTCTGCAATCGTGAAAATGGCTGGTACAAGATACATGATACAAAACACTGATATATTCACACCTATCGTGGATGATCCTTACATCCAAGGAAAAATTGCCGCTTGCAATATCACGAACGATGTCTTCGCTTGTGGTGTTCTTGATATCAGGAGCATGCTTTGTTTCCTCGCCGCACCTTCAACTATTCCTGGTTGGGTGCTTACCGATATGCTAATGGGAATGAAAGATTTTCTCACGGAATTGGGATGTGAAATCGCCGGTGGGCATACCATCATCAATCCTTGGATCCTGTTGGGTGGAACAGCCACGGGTTTCACTGATGAACGATACTTGATTCGAAACACTGGCATGAAGCCAGGAGACGTATTGATCCTCACCAAGGCACTCGGCACGCAACCGGCAATGGCATTACATCGCGTCATGAAACGTCCAGAATTCTTGGAAAACGTGCGTGATGTCGTTCCACGGTCGGAGCTCCAAGGAATCGTGGATGGTGCAATTAAAGCCATGGTCACCACCAACAAGCCAGCTGTGGAGGTAATCCGCGAGCTTATCGATGAAAGCAAGGGGCAATTCACGGTACATGCCATGACCGATGTGACTGGATTCGGACTCGCGGGTCACTCGGAAAACTTGGCAAGAGCTAGCCGTGTTGATGTTGAAATCACCCGAATCCCACATTTTAAATGGGCCATGGAGTTATCTGAAATGATGGGATATGACCTGGCGAATGCAAGATCCGCAGAAACAGCTGGAGGATTGCTCATTGCCTTGGATCCCAGGCACCAAGAGACCTTAGAACGCGCCTTAAAGGCGCGGGGAATTCCCCACTATCTCGTGGGTAGAGCAATCAGCAGTGGAACCGGGAAAGTCCACGTGTCATCACAAGTCATTTACCAACCAATAACTAACGCGGGTCTATGATGGATCAAGAAAAACCGAGTTGATCCAGAGATCTCTATCCCGCAAGGATAGCCCGCAATCACTTTTCTTCACATGGATCATGATGTTAATGGAAAGCTTTCTCTTTTAAGTCATGGCGCAACTAATTACCATCGACCCAGATCTCGTGAATTACGGTCTGATGAAAATATGCACGAAATCCATGGAAAAACGCTTTTCCGACGAGGAAAGGATACACTTGGACACCAGCCTTCTAAGGGAATTGATATTGTTCCCCGGAGGGGATATTTTGAAGGTAACGGATGGCAGGATTAAACTCCATCGCCACTATCCAGCAGGGGGCAAGTTGTACTTTACCAATTTGCAAATGATAGTGGTTGGTACAATTTGCTTTGGCTACCAATTCCCGCAGACTGGCAGCCTGAACTCGAAAATTACCTGTAATACCATTCAATGGATATTTGCTGTGGACGAGCCAGTAAAGATCACTATCCTCAAGAAGGTTAAACTATCACGCCCCAAACCAAAGGACGTGGTCTTCCTTCCCAAAACTGATAAATAGACTTTTGAAATGATTGACCAGCCAAAACCTAAAGCTGAATCTCCATGGTGGAAAACCTGCCAACAAATGCAATACACATTTCATCCCTCTATTCAGGATTTTTTTCCCCAATATAACTGCTTCTGGTGCTTTTTCTAATGCATGGTTTAAATAGTTTCCATGCTATGTCCTCGTATTCTCCTCTAGAGAAGAAGTGAAACTCAATGGCGGAACAATCGGAAAAGACATTTAATCGCTGGATCATTTTGGTCGGCGCCATCCTCGTGCAGTTGGCGCTGGGTGCAATATACTCGTATGGTATCATCAAGCCTGCTGTAATCGCAGTGTACGGAGCCGTTGATACGATAGCTCTCATGCCCTTTGCATTCGGACTCCTGTCATTTGCCATAGTCATGGTTTTCGCGGGTCGTTGGCAAGACAAGGCTGGCCCAAAAATCGTCGCGTTAGTCGGTGGGATCGTGCTCACCGCGGGGTACGTGATTAGCGGGTTGATAGCTCCAGTCACCAACACGTGGGGGCTTGTCGTCACTTATGGGATAATTGGAGGCGCGGGCATCGGTTTCGGGTATGTCTGCCCAATTGCTTGTGCAAGCAAGTGGTTCCCGGATATGAAAGGATTGATAAATGGTCTTGCAGTGGCTGGTTTTGGTGCTGGAGCTTTTATCTTCAATTACATTTTCAAGGCATTCATTGGAACCGTGGCAACCACACAGACCTTGGCATTGAATTTCATTGTCAGTGGGTTTATCATGGGCGGCATGGTCATTGCTGGAGCCTTGATCCTGCGTAATCCTCCCGAAGGTTACAAGCCAGAAGGATGGGAACCTCCTGCAACTGCAGGAAGCAAGGTGTTAAATGACGAAGATGCATTGCAAGGAGCAGATTGGGAACCAAAGGACATGATCAAGACCCCCTCATACTGGTTGCTCTGGGGCATGTTTGTCTGCTCCGCAATGTGTGGATTGATGGTTATAGGAAATTACAAATCATATGGGCAATCAATATCTCTCGTGGAAGCAGATGCATGGTCTGCGACGGTTGGGGGGATCGCGGCACTATTCAACGGCCTTGGC
Source organism: Candidatus Bathyarchaeota archaeon (assembly GCA_014729935.1). Taxonomy (GTDB): domain Archaea; phylum Asgardarchaeota; class Lokiarchaeia; order Sigyniarchaeales; family Sigyniarchaeaceae; genus WJJB01. The sequence continues at coordinate 6,050 of WJJB01000462.1, forward strand.
AGGATATTCTGGGGGAAGATGTCAGATATCCTCGGCAGAAACAATACCATGAAACTCATGTTTGCAATTCAGGGGGGAACGATGCTCACGTTTGCCTTGGTTCCCAATATAATTGTGTGGGTATTGCTGGTCCAAGTCCTGTATTTCTGCTTTGGTGGTAATTTCTCCCTGTTCCCGTCCGCAACGGGGGATTATTTCGGATCGAAAAACTTGGGATTCAATTACGGACTGGTTTTCACCGCGTATGGCATTGCTGGAATCGTCGGCGCAGTGGCTGCCACACCCATGTTAAACTTGGTGGGAAGTTATCTTGGTTACTTCCTGTTATTCGGCATACTTTCATTCGCCGCCTTGGCGATGGCGTTCTTGGTAAAACCACCTAAACGCTAAGTTCTGGCAAACGGGCTCATTCCCGTCATTTTTTCCTTTTTTACCCAATTTTTCGACAGAAAGGCACGTCCTTTTGTTTAGTTAGTTCGGGTGCGGTTGTTTAATTGAGAAAACGGTGGTATTTCTCTAGCTTGTAATCGATATACTTTTCCACGATAGGAGCCAATTTTTGGTGTTTCAATGCATTGCCAAGACTGATTGCATCATGATAATTACCTTTTCGAGCAAGTTCATCCATACGAAGAAACCGTGCAGCGATTTCGGGATTTCGCCTGAAAAATCCACGGACCTCACGCTCCATTTCCTTCTTTGATATTGTATCTTTCCTTTTTTGGGGATTGAAGAACGTGGCGTGATCGAGGGCATACCTGAATGCTTGACCTCCCATGATGATGGCAAGAACCGTCAGCACGAGAACCCATCCCTCCAGGTTCGTGAGGAAAATGATGGTAAGGCTCAGCGCGGTAGATATGCCGAGCGTGACAAAAAGGTTAACTCTCTTTGGATTCATAACAGGTACCCGAGGAAATGGTGGAAGAAAAAGATTGGTAGTACTAGTCGGTTATCTGGATGCCATCGTCAGATAACTCGACCGACGTGTCGATGGCGTACATGCGAGTGATCTTGTCCTTGTAATGTTCAGCGATGTTCCTGCGCTTGAATTTCAACGAGGGGGTCAGGTCCCCGGTTTCCTCGGAAAGCTCGTGGGGTATGATCTCGAATTTCTTCACCTGCGCGAAGGGGTCGACGTTCGAATTGATGGTATCGATGTCATCTTGAAAGAGCTGGTATATTTCCGGCTGGTAAAGGAAAGTTTCGATCTCGCTCTCGTCGGCTTCCTCGAATTCGGGCATCTGGCTAGCGATTCCGGGCATCTCCCGCCGGACATGTTCGGCAAGATATGAGAAATTGGGTGTAACAAGCGCGGTGACATACTTCCTGCCATCTCCAGTAAGGACCAGCTGCTGGATGAATTGCACCATTGCTGCAAGATCCTCCACCATGATGGGAGGTACCTTCTTACCCGTGGATAACACGAAGATTTCCTTTTTCCTGCCGATGATCTTCAAGTTACCATCCTCATCAAACTCGCCCAGGTCACCCGTGTGGAACCATCCATTTTCCTCCAGCACTTCACGCGTCTTGTCGGGTTTATTCAAGTATCCTTGGAATACTTGCGGGCCCTGCACCAGGATTTCCCCATCGGGAGCTATCTTTTCCTCGGTGCCAGGAATTGGCGGGCCGACGGTGCCAAAGGTAACATTGAGGGGATCATTCATGTTGGTAACCGGGCTGGTCTCGGTGAGGCCATATCCCTCGATGATCATGAGCCCGACTGCACCGTAGAATTTAGCGAGCTCCTCGGGCATGGAGGCACCACCACTGATGAAAAAGAGTAATTCACCACCTGTCATCTTAACGAACTTCTTGAACACGAGAGCCCTGGCGAGCTTCAACTTGATCTTCAATCCCAAGCCCACATGTTGATTCGACCTGAATCGCTTGCTATATTCCTTCCCGACCTTCACCGCCCACCAGAATATCTTCTGCTTGAGGGAAGAATAAGCATTTACAGAC
>WJJB01000463.1 GCA_014729935.1 Candidatus Bathyarchaeota archaeon
ATATCCACGGTTCAAGTTCAAGGAGTTGCAAGAACGGATCAATCTGATTCACGCCGAAGAAATTCCCATCCTGAGGAAATACTTGAATTATGACGGGATAAATTTCGAGAGAATTAGTCGGGAGATCGCCTACATCGTTAAGACCATTAGCAGGTACGAGGGAGAAATGGATAGAATCAGGAATAAGATTTTCTTGAAGATTGCAGCCACGTTGGAAATCATCGATAATCTCAAGGAATATATTTGGGCGATGCAACAATTCAACGAAATATCAACCTCCCGCATAAAACTGAGTTTTTTCGTACCAACAAGGGAGAAAGACCGAATTTATACAGATTTGGAGCGTGATTTCTCACCATCAATCACACTAACCATGCATGATGTCAAGAAACACGCGGGAATAGATTGGAACAAGAAGAAAGAGATTATCCCCGAAAATAGGATGAAGGACGATGGAAATAATGATGCCATAGCGGGAATGACCAGCGGTGAAAAAAACTCATCCTTGGATGAACGGGTTGGAAATTTGAAACGCATGAAGAGCGAAAGTCCGATCGAAGTTTCTCAAGACAGCGAGAGTGTAATGGGGAGACGGGATTCACCTAAGGTCGAGGAGGAAGACATTCGCACGGATACACCCACCCTCATGAACCATTCAGGTATCGTTAAGCCTTTTGAAACGATAACCAAGATGTTTGGAACCCCCGCCTATTCCGAGATAGATCCCACTCCAATTATCGCAGTGACACTCCCGTTGCTTTTTGGTTTGATGTTTGGGGATATAGGGCACGGTTTATGTCTGATGATTTCCGGGTTAATTGGAGTGAGGATATTCAAGCGAAAAGGTGAAAAGGGGAATACCATGGTTGGTTTCGCGTGGATAGTTTTTCATTTCGGATGGGGTGCGATCATTGGCGGTATCCTTTATGGAGAATTTTTCGGCATGCACGACATTCTAGGATTCCACCTTCAACCCTTGCATTTTGGTTCCTTCACACTCCATAGCCCGCTGAATAATATCCTAAGTATCTTCAAGTTTACCTTAATCGTTGGAGTGGTTCAAATCAACCTTGGCTGGACCATCCAGTTCTTGAATTATTGGCGAAATAAGAGAAAATACATGGCATTTTTCGATTCTTTCATGAAGATTTGCATTCTATCAGGTGGAACATTCGTGATATTCATGCATGGCTTCAATATCAATGCATGGTTGAATCCACCGTTTCCCATTCTCCTTCCAGTAATCCCAGGGATCATGCTCATCATTTCTAAGCCCTTGGGAAAATTGTTTAAGATATCATACCTTGAACATGAAAAAACAGGGGAGCTACTATCCGAGGGATTCATGGAAACCTTTGAAACCGTGCTTTCCATCATGAGCAACGTGGCTTCATACGTGCGCATTCTTGCACTAGCCTTGGCACATATATCGCTCATGATTTGTATCGATGAAACCGTCCAGCTGATCCCGCAAGAGGGTGCTTTTTCCCAAGTAGTACGATTGGCCGTCGCCATCGGAGGGAATATTATTGTCATTGCGCTGGAAGGGATATTGGTGATGATTAATAACATCAGATTGCATTTTTACGAGTTCTTTTTCAAGTTTTACCAGGGAAATGGCATTGAATTTTCCCCATTCAACCTGAATTACAACATTTGCGAGATCACGTTAATGAAAACCAAGGAAAAAGATGTCATCTCGGAGGAGCTCACGAAGCAAATTGCCATTGAATTCGACCAAGACGAGCTCGAGAAAGCAAGAATCCACCTCCAAAAGCAATATGGTGCGTGATTGGAACATGGAACCCGTGGATCATATAGATGGGGCACGTGGCATTAACGCAAGCCAGGGATCTACCGACGATCTTGGAAAAGGAAAATGGATACGCGCACGTGCATGGAAAATCACGGGAAGCATGATATTGCTCATCTTTGCTTATTACGTGACGTGGTTGCTCGTTGAAACCGTGGAACATGATATCATTCTCGTACCATTATTATTGTTCATGAGCTTGCTGCTCTTGAGCCCCTTTTTCAGGATGAAGAAAAAGAAACGGATTTATTCAAGGTGTTTCTCGCAGGCAAAAAATGAAGGGGACAGGGATACTACCGTGGCCCGCGAGAATGGAAAACGTATCCTGAATGTAGGAAAATACATCAAGATTCATAAGCACGGGAAGCCACTCTTGAAAAAATGCCCGAATTGCAGGCTCACGATCATGCAAAAGGCATCCTGGTGCCCTGCATGTGGCTATTCCATGAAATGACATTCACGTGCGAAAGAAGACCACGTCATTTAGTATAGTTTAGGGCGTGGCAGTTCAAGAACAAAAAAGGGTGATCTAGCAGCTTAGAAAAACTTGGTCAAGCGTGGACACGATCGAGATAGCACGGGGCTTGATGGGCCATCGCAGGCCATGTCTTGCCATGGCAACTGCTCGGGTGCGGATCCGCATCGCAGCATCAATGATGGGGGTGAGCGTGAAGACGGTGCGACGATGGGATGCCGCGGGAATAATATCGTGTTCAAGAACCGCGGGGGGCATTGGAGTTGCGCGAACATCGCCACGGCTACATGCCACGGCGTCGGGTGCCCGTTATCACCCGAACGTCGTTCCCGTCGGGAAC
>WJJB01000464.1 GCA_014729935.1 Candidatus Bathyarchaeota archaeon
AGACATGATTGTTCCACGAACATTTTGGTGCTGTCCTTCCTTTCCACCCCGCGATATCATTGATGTTGGCTGGTCATTGCCTCCGGTTGGTGCTATGGAAGGTGTACTGGAGATACTTGGCGGGGGGCTAATTCCTGGAGGTAAACCCGCCATTTCTGCTTGGGTTTTGGCGGGGCGAGCCACGTCCTGTTGCGGGGTGGTTCTACCGCTGGGCTTGATGCCAGGATGCCCCGTGCCTGCCTCTAGAGCTTGCAATCTTGCTTCCACGTTCCTGAACATCGCATGAACCTTCTGGATCTCCTCTTGGAACGTGTTTGCCAGGTTCACGGTGAGATTCATGGCAGTGTCGAGCACCTCACCCATGGCTTTTATCGGATCCTTTTTTGCGTGACTAATGGCTTTCTCCGATTTTTGATCTTCGAGCACGCCCTTGATGAATTTGCTGAATTTAGCTTCCTTGCTATAGAGATTGTAAATGCTCGTGGGATAGGCATCGTAATCGAAATCATACGGCTCTATTAATGCTAGTAACTTGTCTTTCAAGGTTTCCAGGTTTAACTGGAAGTCCACGTTACTGATAATGTCAGGATCACTCTTGTGCAAGAAGAATAGGATAAATGGGTTCTCATTCAGGTAATCGAGCGTGTGAAGGATATCCTTGAGATATTCCATGGATTCATCGAACCTCACAGGATCCTGCATATCAATCACGTAAACGATCATGTCCGTTTGAAGGAAAAACATCTCAAGATTTTCCCTCTTTAGATATGTGTCCCTGTATTCCTTTTGACCACCGAGATCCCATATGAAAATTTCCAAGTCCTTGGTAACGACCTTTTCCCGTTGCACGCGCTTGGTTGGCTTGAGTTTCTGGAAGGTGGACATGTTAATTTTACCCGAAAGCACGTTGATGATGGCGGTTTTTCCCGCGTTATCCAAGCCAAGGAATAAAATTTTCTGCTCTTGCTTCTCCTTGATGTAAAATTCCCGCTTCTTTTCTGCCCTAGATATCAATCTTGCGGCTATCACCATGTCTCGCATGAGTGCCACGCTGATCCTATCTTGGAGGCGCTCGATGATGTTCTTCTTGAGCATGGAAAACTTGATTGGGTCGTCAATCACGCCCTTTCCTTGCATCATGCTAAAGAAGGGTTTTTCGGGATCTAATTCGATGAGATCTTGAACCTTGCTAATGAACGCTGCTTCTTCAAGTAACGAAGCATTCTTTGCATCCATTCCCTTCAGTGCAACCAAGGGTGCATCAAGAATTTCTTTCAGTGTCGAGAAATTGCTTCCGTCCTTGAGGAATCGTCCTGAAATGGCTTCGACCAGCTGCTGTTCCTTGCTTTTTTCTTCAGACACGTGTTATCACCATTTATTAGCGCGTCCACCATTCCCGCGCTCACAATAATTAAAGATAATTTCATAGATAAGAATAACCTAGCTATTACCATAAGTGATGCTCGTGGATTCATACATTATAGGACTTGGGGGGACATTTGATCATCTTCACGAAGGTCATCGCCGCTTGCTTGAGGTTGCATTCTCCATCGGTGAAAAGGTCATTATTGGTCTAGCAAAGGGAGAATTGCTTTCGGGAAAAAAGTTTAGAAGTGCCTTGCAACCATTCGAGACTAGAAGGGAAACCCTCCTCAAGTATGCTACAAGCCGTGGGAGGGAAGATGACATGGAGATAGTGGCCCTGACCGATCCCTTTGGACCTGCCATTACCTCCCCTCAAATCAACATGCATGTTTCATCGGAGGAAACAATCGACATGGCAAGGAAGATAAATATTGAAAGGAAGAAACGCGGCTTGGAGCCCCTCATATTAGTGGTGGTGCCAATGGTATTGGATAAGTCGGGATCCAGGTTCAGGTCCACCACCATACGGGAACAAATCATCAAGGACGGGAACAAGACACCAGTTTCACAGGAAAGGATTAATGAAAAGAGAAGAGTTGATACGTGAAGGAAATGCCTCAGCACTCAAGATCGTAATCATGCCAGCCTTTCATGCTCGACCGGTCATAAAAGGGTCTGTCATCATTGGCTTCCCTCGGCCAGTAATCAAACACGTGATTCGTGGTTCACTCCAATTCTTCTGGTGGAACCAAGATGATGTTGAAATCAGACTCCAGGATATCTTGATATTCGCATATGGTGCGTTCGAGCCCTGCGAGCTCGTCTCCCAGGGATTCATCGTGGCTTATGATGATATCGTAAGTGGTGATTGCAAAGAATAATATCTCCCTGGTAAATGCATCGAATGCAATTGTTTCCCTGTATAAATCGCCATTCAACAGTTTTTCATCATCAACATTCACCGGATTGAATTTGAAGGTAAGTTCAAGCATTGGAAAATCGCTTGGGTCTACGTCCATGTAATTTCCCGTGTAGCAAAATTCTGCTCGCTTGATGGAGGAGGCATCTTTATCAGTTAAAAGGTGTCCCAAGATATCGAGAAGTTCGAACGCGGTTTCATATAATTGCGTTTCGAGTTTTTCAGGAAAATACTTCGCCGGTAAAGGTTGATCATTCATGATAACTTCCACTGGAGCTGAAAGTTCAAGTAGATCTGCATCATCCTCCCATTGGAGGTTTTCCGTTTGAATTTCGATGAGAACCATCACGTGAACTAGAATTACGAACTATAAAAGTGTATTAGTCCGTGTACCTACCTTTCCCCAGTTACTCAATGGTAATACCCGGGAAAAATTTCCCCATCAAGGTTCTTTTGCTATTCCATTTCACGATTGTTCCATCTCTTTGAATAAAAGTTGCGAAAAAAGGCGGTCCCTCAATATTATCAGTTATCCATCGTCAATGATCTTGGATTTCATGGTAATTATTGATAGTTGTATTGAAGGATGGTTATCAATCGTTTTCAGGTATGCATTTAAGTGAGATCCCGATGCACGATTGAAAATACACGAGAGAGCATGGAACGGGAAGAAAACCTCAATCTTACAAAGCACGCATTGCGAATATCAAACCTCGCATTCGATCAATTTGGTCCTGTCTACCAATTCCGTTTTTACCGCCCTGCAAAAGATTTAAATACAAGTTCTGGAATACAACTGTTAGTGAATCGGGATTGGTTTGATTCACGATTTCTTGACCGGAACACTCGATAGCTTTACACGCGGAGGTTTTCGTGATGGCAAAGAAAAAAACAACTAAACCAACGTCAAAATCTGCTTCCAAGAAAGCCAAGGAAAAAGTTTCCTCACCCGAATTCATTGCAAAAGCACCAATCCGGAGGTTAATGCGGAACCATGGTGCCGATTTGGTTGCCGAAAACGCCGTCCTCGGGTTAATCAATTACCTCGAAGAATGGGGCGCCAAGGTTACAAAGAATGCGATGGATATCGTGAAGAAGGAAAAGCGAAAGCGTATTTCTGCAGCAGATATCAAAGCTGGAGCAAGCATGTGATGATAACTTCCCATGTTTTATCCTAATCTCATCCTTTTTTTTTTCCCGGGACCAGCCACTAGTTCCTTTTTCTATTACCGGTTCTTAGCACCAATTGAAGTGTGACACACTTGAGCAT
>WJJB01000465.1 GCA_014729935.1 Candidatus Bathyarchaeota archaeon
GCATTCTGTGCTTCATACCGTGTGTTAGAAGGAATCGAGAAAGCAGGATTCAAGGAAGCAATCCGATCCATAGGTAAATTCCCATTGATTGAAAAGCGCTCCATGTCCTCAAGCGATAACGACCAGCTCGTGGAACAATACAAGGAATATTCAAGAATTTCCGATGGTTCCGTGCTTCTCGGCGTGTGCGGGGGTAGAAACTCCGAAGGTCAAGATTTTCCCGGTGATGAAATGAACGCAGTCATGATTTGCGGGATCCCCTATGCTTCCCCAACCAACCGTCTTAAAAAGAAGATAGATTATTATGATTCAATTATCGAGGGTAATTCTTCAAGCGGGAGGATTCTTGCATATATCATCCCAGCCATCATGCGAGCAAATCAGGCGTGTGGACGTCCCATCCGAACTCTACAAGATCATGCTGCCATCATCCTGGCAGATTACCGGTTCAAGTCAAGGAGAATTGCGAAATTATTATCCAGTTGGATCCTGAAGAATATCGTTGCCATCAGGGATAAGAGAGGATTGTTACAAGCATCCATTAGGAACTTCTACCAGACACGATGAATCACCTGCATGATATCCCTGCAAGACAGGACTCGAAAAGGATTAATGGTATTGCATGTTATACCCGTTGATTCAGATGAATTACTGGGCACCGTTCTTGCACTTGTACCAGCCACCCATCCAAGATGCTCATGTTTTAAAGGATATCAATGACTCTTGCTATGAGCCCTTGTTTTCCATGCTCTTGGATAATCCAAGATTCAAGATTACGTTGAATGTCAATAGCGTCTTGCTCGACCTCCTGCATGACCACGGGTTGGATGATACCGTGGAATTATTAAAAGAATTGATCGGGCGCGAGCAAGTTGATCTTGTTGGTACGGCAAAATACCACCCAATCCTTCCGTTAATCCCTCGAAGGGAAGCAATTCGGCAGATAAAGTTGCAGGAACAAGATTGCCAACGCATATTCCCCAATTGGGAAAAAAGAGGTTTTTTCGCCCCTGAAATGGCCATTTCACCGGGCGTAGTCTCCATGATCCATAAGCAAGGGTACAGGTGGTTACTCGGGAGTGGAATATCTTGCTCGGGGGACTGGCTATTCGACAAGATTTACCAGAGTCCCGAGGGAATGCTCTTATTCTTCAGGGACGACATAATCTCAAATGAAATTTCTTTCAAGAGGATTTCAGTGGATGCATTTATTAAAAAACTTAATAATATTCACGAAACCACCCATTACATAATCACGGCACAAGATGGTGAAACGTTCGGCCATCATGTACCAGAATACGAAAACACGTTCTTGAAACGTGCCATGCAAGCCGCCATCGAGAGCGATACACTGGAATTATGCTGGATATCTGACCTTGAAAATACTTTCAAGATCGATGGACGGATCAGAGTGATCAATTCCAGCTGGAGCACGATGCAATCAGATCTCGATTACAACACCCCGTACCCATTATGGAACCACCCGGATAACCCGGTGCATCGCATTCAGTTTAAATTTTTCAAAGCCGTCTTAGAACTAGTCTACTTGGCTGAGCGCGTGGTGCCAAACAAGAAAAACCAGGAATTGATCACCACGAGGTATTTCTTGGACTCGGGACTTCACTCGTGCCAGTTGTGGTGGGCAAGTGCAAGGCCCATGTGGTCTCCCAATCTCATCATGAAAGGTGCAGAGCTCCTGCTCAGATCCGCATTCAATGCGAGGCTTGCCATCTTGGATGAGTGTGATGATAAGCAATTGCTTTCAAAATCAGAATCCCTCTTCGACCAGATAACCCAGTATCACTCTCTCCTATTGATGGAAATCATGGAAATGGAACGGGATATAAATGGGAAGAGGAATATCCCATCATATTATTTCGAATCACTCTTCCTTGATGACTCACCAGAGAAAAAGCCAGGGGAAATGGTTTCCAAGGCAGCCCAAGCAGAGGAGGAAAGAAAATGAATCAAAAGTCGATTATATTTCATGTTTTAGGTGATTGGAATGAAGCAAAGCCATTTTACGTGGAAGCAATCACATTGGGATTTACTAGCTTCCTGATCGATCAACCGGGAATTGCAGCGAAAGTCCGTGATCTGGGTCTCGTGCAAGTCATCAGCCCGCTAGCATCCGAGGAACCTGATATTAAGCTAGTAGATGCAACTACTGGCCCTGCATCGATGAATGGAAAAACTGCTGTTAGCATCGATCTCTCAACCAAGAAGGACGAGGAAAAGGTACTCTCCCTGGCAAAGGAAGGGTTCGATATGGTCATCATCAATGCAAAGGACTGGAAGGTGATCCCGTACGAGAATCTCATTGCAGATCTTCAAAAGGAAGAGACGAGCCTTGTCGCCACGGTTCAAGACGTGGAGGAAGCTAGGTTGTTCTTCGAGACGTTGGAGGTTGGTGTTGATGGCGTCCTTTACGATATCGATGCACGAAGTACTGAAGTGGATTCCTTCAATTTCGATGAATGGAAGGAGTTTCTCGATGCTTCAGGAAGGTTAGACATGAGTCTGGTCGAGATTATAAAAATCGAGGAATTGGGATCAGGAGATCGGGTATGCGTTGACACCATATCCATGTTGCGACAAGGAGAAGGCATGTTGGTGGGTAGTCAAGCTAGGGGGTTCTTCCTTCTACACGGCGAAATAGCTGATACGGAATTCGTGAATTCGCGTCCATTCAGGGTAAATGCTGGTGCCGTTCACTCCTACACGCTTGGTTTGGGCAACAAGACCAAGTATCTCTCTGAACTTGAGGCAGGATCCGAGGTTTTAATAGCTTCCCATGAGGGAAGGACCCGTGCTACTCGAGTGGGGAGAATCAAGATCGAAACCCGACCCATGCTCTTGGTGGAAGCAACAGGAAACGGTATTACCATTTCTGCCGTTATTCAAAATGCTGAGACCATTTGCTTGGTTGACAAGGATGGAGAGCAAATTTCTGTTGCAAAACTGAAAATTGGAGATAAAGTCCAAGCACATCTAACCGGCGTTGCAGGTAGGCATTTTGGCAAGGATATCGAGGAAAAAATAATAGAGAAGTAACGGGATTCAAATCACGGATTCAATGAATCGCAAATATTCTATACATTCCCTAGCATAGTTATCTGCTTCAGGCCGGGTGCCTTTCATGCTCTCATACACATCTGCACCCGTGGGGGGAAGTGGCTCGCATGCAAGGGAGCCATTAAAATCGATATCCTTGAGAGCACGCATTATTTCGAACCAGTCCGTATTTCCCCTGCCACAACTTTTCCTGTTTGAATCTGCAACGTGACAATGGATGAGATGGTTACTCGCTTGCCTGATTGCCATGCCGTTATTATCCTCCTCTATATTCGTGTGGAAAAAGTCCAGCATCATCTTCACTGATGGATGATTCAGCTCTTCTAGCAATTCCAGTGCTTGCTCGCCACGCCTCATGAATGCATTTTCATACCTGTTGATCGGTTCGATTGCCAGGAAAATATCCCCGCACTCTCGAGCGTGGTCGCCCAAGATGCCGAGCTGCTGTACCATGGTTTCCTTGTTTTCCCGGGTCCAAGCATCCCTGGTATTGGCCACCCCTGAAGGGACTGTGAGTGATAATCTAGCATTCAATTCAACCCCGATTTCAAGGCTTCTTTTCAAGTACACCATGGTTCGATCACGGACATCCTTATTCTCGTCAATAAGATTCATTCGCGCATCTTTTCCTTCTGCCCCCGGCATCTTGGTGCACACCGAGCAACAGGGAAGATTGTGCTGGTCCATGAGCGCTTTCACTTTCCTGGTGGGAAAGGAGCCTGGATCCTCGACCATGAGCTCTATTGCATTGTAACCATACCGCTTCAATCGCTTGAATGCTTCCTCCAGCGGTTCCGTGCCGTAAATCCAGTTTGATATTGCATAAGTGATCTTCATCTGCATCCGTACCATCCTCTGCATGACTGAATATCAAATTGATCCTATTTGCTATTTATCCGTCTTGCGAGAGAAAACCCGCCCCTTTAGGTTTAGGGCGTGTTAGTTCAACAAGGTTGGAACGACATCACTTGATGTATCCAGCATCGCAAATCATGCAACAACCCTTGGTCAGCAAGCATACTCGCAGGCAATTTTCGTGATACACGGTCCCACAAGCCTTGCATCGCCAGATTTTCCCAACGGACGTGCCATCATCTAGCAGTATTTGTCCATCGCCAAATGCGCATTTTTGGGTAGATTTCTCCAAGTCTTTTGGCTTAATCACTTCCAAGTTAAGCAATTCTATCCTTGAAAGGTCTATGGTCTCGATGTCGAACTGTTCTTTTGCGTGCTGTGTTCCTTGAGCTGCACCTTGCCTGGGGGTATCACCCTCACCGAGTTCCTTGAATACGAGCTGGTCATCACCCGTCCTACCCCCGAGAAGGTAATCTTGGAGTTCAAGGATTTCCACCGGGAATATTGTTTCTCCATGTCTCTCCTCAATCAATTGGACGAGGAACGCATAATCTCGTCTGATTCTCACATCCTTCTCCTTGATGATTCCATCCTCGATATTTACTATCGTTTTCTCTATCTTGCTCGTTTTATTTTTCCGAACAGCCTTGTTGTAATCATCTGCTAGCTTTTGTACTTTCTTGTGCCATTTTGGAGACGGGGGTATCTGCTTGTAATCGACCATGAAGTGCACCAAGAAAAACATGTTAAATTTCAAGCAATCATGAAAATCCTTCCAAGGGAAAAGAAAAGGATCGATCGCTCATGTAGGAATTAAATTCAAAAAATAAAAAGATTAATTCCCCGTGGAGGCGACATTGGATTACGAGTGATCAAGCATGGTACATCACGCGGGAAAAGACCGAGATCGATGTCACGATGAAGGAAACTCCCTGTTCGAGCTTGAAATTGGAGAAATCTACGAGACAATCACCGGGATCTTGGATCCCTTGGGTATTCCCCATTTTTCACCCTTGGGGGTTCATTGCATCCGGAAATCATCCACTAAGGGTTACGATTTCACAGTCAAGGTTCACGGTGGTTCCACGTTTCACGAACTGGTGGAAGATGGTGGTTGCATAACTGTGCATTTTCCAGGATACAACAATTTAGAATTTTTCATGCTTGCATTCAAGAAAACATGTGAAATTCCTGGAAAGGTGGAATACAGGATAGATGCAGGTGATCATGAAAGCAGACATGCATATCCGGTTATCTCATCCCTAGTAAATTACGCGAAATGCAAGATTCACGATATGAAAGTGGTAACCGTGGATGATATAATCTCACGAGCATCCAACGGTCACTCGCAGGCAATTATCATCACGCTCGATGTGTTATCGCTTCATGTTGGCAATCCATCCCTAATCCCGGTGAAAAGGATGCATGGTATTTTCTTGGAGGGCTTGATAGCGACGAGTAGAATGGCAATTTTATCGGAAGATCATGATAGTCGGGAGAAATTCTTGAAGGAATCGATGGAATATTTAGCGAAACTGCAAAAACTATCCCCGAACGGCAAGCTCACGAAGATATACAGGCAACTCTTGGAAAATATGTAGCATTTGTCCTGTCAATATTTTTAAATTACACGTTCACTAAGGTCAAATAGGGAATTAGAAATAGAAATTGAACGTTACCGTGAGAGATCATGAAAACGAATAACGCGTATTCTGAAGATTTCAAGAAGATCATCTCGTTCCTTGAAGAGAAAGACCTGACTTATATCATCAAGAATGAAAACACGATTGAAGTTCCCTATGAAATCGAGGGACGGAGGTTCGTGCCAACCATCCAGTTCAACGGGATTTGGCTCGTGGTCCTCGCCAAGATCGTTCCTGCCGAAGATCTACCAACGACCGATGAAACATATCTCTTGAAATTATACAAGCGCATGCTCGTTGCTATTCATAAATTACCAGAAATCAATTTCGATATCGACGAGGATGGAGCCATATATACCTCTGTAGACATGAGAACTGAAATAACCGATTACGATAATTTTCACAGCGAGTTCCATGCCATTCCAAACGGGATAAAGTATTTCATCATCAACATAGCGGAAGAATTGGATCCAAAGATTCCCGTGAAGGGTTTTCCTGAAGAAGCGTGATCATCGGTGGGA
>WJJB01000466.1 GCA_014729935.1 Candidatus Bathyarchaeota archaeon
GAAACAGGGACTTCTTTTACAAGTTAAAGCATTCTAGAGAAAGTTTCTTGTAGGTGCAAACCTAGAAAAATGCGATCAACCAATTATGTACTATGGTTGGCAAGACCCGGGATGGATTACCACTCTCGATGATCCTTTTCATCTCCATCATAGCCCTCGTATATGCCGTGCAAAATGTGATGTCCCCTGCCCTGGAACGGATGTCTCTTTACTTCGGGTTTGGGGGCACCAAGAAGGAACTGGGAATCGTCACATTCTCCTTCACCTTGTTAAGCGGGATATCGATGGTTTTATTCGGATACTTGGCGGATAAAGTAACAAGAGTGAGGATCTTGCTCGCAGGTTCTCTTCTTTATGCCATTCCATCAACCATGATCTTGCTGGTACCCCCTGGCTCAACTGGATATGCTTTCTTTTTTATGCTGGAGCTGACCGCTGGATTCGGCTTTGGCATGGTCATTCCCAATATTTTTTCTCTCATCGGAGATCTCGTGTCGATGAATGACAGGTCCAAGGGATTCTCGTTTTTTTCAATCGCGACGTTACTTGGAATGGCAGTGGGAGTGGGACTGGGTTCTGCCTTTGCCGATGGGGATTGGCGTATTGCCTATGGTATCATCGGGTGCGTGGGCATAGCAACCGCCCTGATGACCATCGGTATCTCGGAACCAAGTCGCATCGGCAGGGATAATCTCTTTTTGGTTGATGAAAAAGCCGTTGAATACACCTACAGGATAAAGCTGTCTGACTTGAAGACCATCTTCAAGAAACGCTCCAATATTTGGCTCGTGATCAATTTCGTGGATACAATACCGACGGGCATCATTATCTTCCTGCTCTTTACTTACTTGGAGGAGGAACACAACGTGGATCAGGGGATCGGGTTAGTCTTTTTGTCATTCGTGCTCCTGAGCACCTTGGTTGGAACCATCGTATTTGGCTACATTACCGATACATTATATGCAAGGGGCAAGCGGAAAGCCAGGGTATTATACGCCTTGATGGCAAACGTCGCACCCATTCCTTTTGTGTTCGTGGGCCTGCTGATTCCCTTCAAGCTGCCAGATGGTGGAACGGTGGCGGATCTATTCATGAATCCAGCCGCGGTTGCCGTGTTATTGCTTTTCGTGATTGGATTGTTCCTGAACGGGGCAACCAACGGTAGCTGGTACGCCACCGTGGTGGATATCAACCTTCCTGAACACCGGGGAACGGTTCTATCCACCGCTAACTTCTTTGACATCCTTGGGAAGAGTCTTGGACCGCTCATCGGATCCTTGGTGGCGGACGCATTTGGCACGCTGGCGGGGATGGCCATGTCCATCATTTTCTGGGTCTTCCTCCCATTTTTCTGGATCCCTGTACTGAGACATGTCGAGGAAGACATGGACAAGACGAAAGCAATCTTCGAGAAGCGACTTGGAAATCTTTCAAGGGATGGTGGCTCGTGATCGAGGACACGCGTTCCCTATTTTGCCCATTTCATTGAACAGGTCTTTAACAGGCTGGATGCCACCGCTAAAGACAACGTGATGAGTCCAATGGAAATGTATGCTAGGAGTTCACCACCAGCATCCAATGAAATCCCTCCTATCATGGCACTCGCGAATGCCCCGATGCCCATGGTGCTCTCGAACCATCCAGCCACGAATCCTTTTGCTTCTTGGTTCACTTTCATCAGGGAATCGAGTGCATTCCCGTAGACTAGCCCTGTTAGAAAACCGGTAATAGCGAGGACTATCATGGTGTACCAGTATTCCCTGCTAATTACCAGCAACATCATGCTTGCAGGAAGCAATGCTGAATAAATAACGGTTAAGCGATAGTTTTCTTGCTTGGTTCGACCATGGATGACAAAAGCCAGAGTTCTCGCCATGCCAAAAACCGCAAGAATGACACCTGTTTGCATCCCGCCCCAACCACGAAATTCCTCCCCTTTCGCGATATCGGGGAATATGCCCACCACGAAGCCTTTCGTGAAGGAATAAGTTGCTGCGAGGAGAATATATACCACTGAAGTGGTAAAAAGCATTTTATCCATCCTCCCATTCGTTTTTCCTGAAATGGGCGCATAGGGGTGATTTATAACGCACGAATGGGTTGGATGATCATATACCTCGACTTTGAGAGCATGGTCTATCTTCTCGGTTGGAAGGAAGATTGTAGCGATGAGGAGATTGATACCGGAGATCACGCTAACCAGCAGGAATGAAATCGCGGGAAACACGTCATCCAATACCGGAGCCAGGAACGGGCCGAGCATGTATCCTAAAGACCATGAAATGCAAAATTTGCTTATTCCCGATCGATGTGCATCACCTATTGATAACTGCGAGGTAAGCGCCTCGATGCTTGGCCAGTAAAAACCATTCAAGATTCCAACCACGAGCTCCCCGATGAATATGAGGAAAAAATTGGTAGGAAAAAGGAACATGAGAACTCCGGTCGCGGATATGCCTGATGTGGCTAGAATCATGCTTGCCTTGCTGCCGATCTTGTCACTCAAGTAGCCCATGAAAATAGCAGCAAAAAGGTAGGAACTTCCATATGCGGATGCCAATAATCCAACTTGCCAGCCGGGAAGACCCAAGGTGGTTCCCACGAGCACGCTTGCCACGATCATGAGGGAAAGCAGCAAATCCCCCAAGAAACTAGCAAGATGAAGCGGAAATAACGATGACCGTGATTGGCTTGATTTCACTCGTGTTACACCATTATCTACCCACTGGATCCTTGGAATGGGATGATTGCCTCAACCCAAGCCTTCCTCCTCAGAGATCTCGCCGATGGATTCATCTAGCACTCGCATTGCTTCCATCAAGGCATCCTCGGGAATGGTGAATGGAGGGGCAAGCTTGACCGTTGCCGGTCCCACGGGACAGAAGACCATGATTCCCTTCTCATATAGCCGCTGATTAATGCGATAGGCGAGGTCCTTCCTGGGAACCTTGGTTCCTGGATTGACGATTTGGATACCTGCTATCAAGCCGAGGGCATTCCCGAAACCACAAATGGCATGGCCCTCCACGATTTCATCCACTTGCTTCTTGAAAATGGTTCCCATCTTGGCACATCTATCAATCAAGTTTTCTTCGACCATTATCTCGATGTTTGCAAGGGCAGCCGCACACGCCACGGGGTTTCCCGTGTGTGTTGAAGTCATCTCACCTGGCTTGAAGACATCCATGATCTCGGACCGTGCAAGAGTGGCACTGATGGGCAGGCTCCCGGATATCGCCTTACCGAGAGCAACAATATCCGCTTCAACATCATAATGCTGGTAGCCGAAAAACTTACCCGTGCGCCCGAATCCCATTTGAACTTCATCATATATCATGAGCGCGTCGTGATCTCTTGCCCATTTCGATAAAGATCTCGCGTAATCCCGTGGAACGGTGAACACGGTTGCCCCTTGCACGCTCTCCAAGATGATACCCGCAACATGCTCTGGATTCACCCCTTGATCTCTCAAGGACTTTTCAAAGGTATCGAACGAGGTATCCGAGGTGTAATAGCCGTTTGGATGGGGTACCTGAATGATATCTGGATCTGGATTAATGATCCAATTCTTGAGTCCAGGTATCCCACCCATCATTTGGCTACCCAACGTACGCCCGTGAAATGCCCCCTCGAAGGAAACTATCACGTTCTTTGCCTTCCCGTGGGTCACGTGAGCGTGACGCCTTGCCAACTTCAAGCAATTCTCCGTTGCCTCCGAACCGGCAGACATGAGGAACGCCTTTTCAAGATAAGATGGCGAGATCTCGACAAGCTTCTCGATGAGCTGGAGCCTTATCTC
>WJJB01000467.1 GCA_014729935.1 Candidatus Bathyarchaeota archaeon
GCTGTAGATCGTCGTGCTTGTAGCCGCAGTTCGAGCAGATCTTGGACGAGGGGTAGAATCGATCCACCTTCACGAGATGCTTTCCCCGCCATTCCATCTTGTATTCCAGCATGCGGGTAAAGGCAAGTTCAAGGAACTTGGAAAGGGATATCACGTGCCTTCTCCTTGTTGATCGCCATCCACTAACCTTCCTACCGGTATTCTTGGATATCGCGTTGTGGTGGGTATTCTCTTCCCACACCTTTCAATTGGTTCAGGTGATCCGCCGGGAGGATCAAGTGAGTAATGATGCATGCATCAACGCGGGCTTCCTTCCCCAGGATCATGGAAGACCGTTCACGTGCAGTCTAGTCCACCATGGGATATTATCAAGGACGAGCGCATGGGTCATGGTCCCAATGAAAATCTCCTTTGCAAGAAAGATAGAAGAAGGAATGCATGACCGTGGGCGCGGGAGATCGAGAAGAAGCTTTCAAATGCAACATGAACGGGAACATCGCCCTTCAAGCCTGGAGAAGTAACACCATGGAAACCGAAGGCGGGAGCGTAATGATGCAATGATTCCCAATTAACAGGGTCGATCGAGAAGACCACCCGCGTGCACCAGGAGCCGTTCATGGATCCATCATCATCTTTCGGGAAAATGGTTACCTCGGTTGAAGTACCGCTCGATGTATCGGTTTCATTTCCATTCACCCTGCGCCACGTTCCTGCCGCGATTCCCGTGGCATCATCTTTCTTTGAAAAGCCTAGCGCCATGAGAATGCTTGCTATTGGGTGGAGCAAGTCATCCCTTGCCTTTCGCGCACGAGGTTGGTGGACGACCACGATGGAGAGGAACAACACTATCGATATCGCAATCAAGATGGTCGTGATTAAATCAATCTCCTTTCCAAGGGAATTCTCGTCAAGCCAGTGGTAATTCTTCAAGCGAATGGCTCCCGGCTTTTCCAAGAATGAAATCATGGCACCCATGACGCTGATCCCCATGCCAACAAGCGTCGAGAGCAAGACAACCATCCTTCGCCTGTACCGGGTGAAGCTGGGGTGCTTTTTTCTACCTGATGGATATTTCGAGGTCATGGTTCTTCACCACCATGAATCATGTCGCTTCCACTTTCGATCTGGCACGTCTCATGCTGACCAGGGTTCACGTTCATGGGAAGAATCAAGACTCACCGTCCATCCTGTTCATGAAATAGTCTCGAAGCTCTTCCCCGTGGTCCCTGCATAAGTTTATGAATTCCGTGAGCACGGGATGCTCGTGATTGATCCGAATGGCATACATGCGCGGGGTTAGCTTGTCCAGCAGGATGCATTCATTGTCCTGCAACCGTTGCAGGACACCACGTGAGAGGGTGCGTGCCTTGATGGAAACCCCGATCATCCTAGCGAGCTGGCTTGCCGAGATGCTCCTTGGATACACGTGCGCCAAGCACACGACGATGTCACGTTCTAAATCACTTAATCCATTGAGCAACATGATCAACCTGTAAGTCTCTTCCACGGATGCTACCCTCCCGTTCGAGTCGATGCTAATGAAGGTGCTTGTGTGATGCCATGCACATGTCATGCCCCTGGTTCTTGCGGTCCATGCGGGTTGAAAGCAGTGTTAGTTAAGGATCCATTCCTAAAAAGATGGAGTGCACGGGGGCAACAATCGCAGATCAAAGTTTTTGTAGGATTGTTTCGCTCCTCCTCGCATGGCTCGAGAAAACAAACCACGCATTGTCATTGCTGGGGCAGGGCACGGTGGGCTAATCGCCGGCAGGATCCTTGCCAGAGCAGGATTTCCGGTGGAAATCATAGAGAAAAGCAACCGCGGTAATCTCGGCTGGGACTGGGAGGATAATTTCAATTTAACCGCTTTTAAAGCCACGGGGTCACCTCTTCCCCCTGCCAGCCAGTATTACGACACGCCGCGGTATACATTCGTGAGTCCGGACTTGTCAACTCGCATCACCGCATCCCATCCCCCTGAGCGCAGGGAGATTTGCATGGAGAGGAAAACGTTGATAGAGAAGTTGATACTGGAAGCAGAAAGCGCCGGCGTTGCCCTCGCATTTAATACCTTGGTGGAAGGGCCAATAATCGAGAAAGGGGCGGTCACGGGTGTGGATACCAATGCGGGACCCGTTCACGGGGATATCATCATTGATTCTGCTGGAATCGATTCCCCTGTACGACTGGGGCTTCCCAATGATTACCGCGTGGTAAAGGAGATGGGGAGGGGGCACGTGTTCCACACGTACAGGGCATACCACGAGAGAACCTTGAAGGACCCAGTGAAAGAAAGCACCTTCAACGTGCACTTGCGCTTCAACGGGATGCTGGGAATCACGTGGTACAGGCCTGTTCCAGGTTGCATAGACATTCTTGCTGGGCAGATACACCCATTTCCCAAGAATGGCTTGGAAGGGATCGTGAACGCCATGAACGATGTTTACAATGATATTGGCAAGGAAGTCCTCAGGGGAGGGGGCATCACTAGAATTCCCGTTCGCCGCCCACTTCCACTATTCGTGGGAAACGGGTATGCCGCCGTTGGTGATGCCGCGTGCATGACCGTTCCCATCACCGGGTCGGGCATTGAGATTTCCATGCGAGCGGGAGCACTCCTTGCTCGTACCATCATCAAGCAATCGGTGAATGATGACCCGCGGAAGGTGGAAAGCCTATGGAAATACCAGGTACAATTCACCAAGGAAATGGGAAGCATCTTGCATGGTATTGACTACCTGAAATCGTACATACTGTCTCTATCACTGGAAAAGATCAATTTCGTCTTCCGCAAGAGGCTCATCACCGCGGGAGAATTGTCATCATTCATGGTTGGTTCGGGTATCCAGATGGGCGCCTGGGCCTTGATCCAGAAACTCATCAAGGGTTTTTCCAAGCTGGGATTTCTCCTTGACCTCAAACGAGCCGTGGATACCGTTTCAAGGGTCCAAAAGCTCGCTGCGAGCATCCCAAGAACCCACGATGGTATAGAGATATCGAAGTGGGCGAACGCGATCCAGGAGCATTTCGATCCCTTGGAACAATCAATGCAGTAATTCAGGGAGAATTCCCCATCCCTGAACTAAAGGACGTGCTTTCCTCGTGGGTTTATGGATGATCCGTGCAATCGTTTCATGGAAAGGAAATCATGACTCGCCCTGTTCCAGGATCCCCGTTAATAGCTTGAACATGTGTTGCTCGAGCGTGTATCCCTCCGGTGGTTGCTCGTAAATTCTTGCGAGCTCGTTATTGTTGTCATCGAGAATTATGATGGCGGGAACCTTCACCACGGCTAGTTCATTTATCTCGGGGGGTGAAGGGGGGACATGCCATTGCGGCATCCCGGATTGGTTAACCTTTACATCGCCGAGGATCTTCATGGGAATTTTCGTCATCTGGTAAAGTTTCGCGAGCACCGGGATAACGATTTGGCAATCCTTGCACCATGCAGCCGAGAAGACCACTAGTTTAAGGTCATGTTGAAAGAAAAGGCGTGCTAGCTTCCGGGTAACCTCGGTGTTTATGCTGGATATTGCCAGTCGCTCGGTGAATTTCGATTGGAACTTGGGAACCTCGATATTGGTGATATAGTCAATCGGATTATCATGCCAAGGACTGCGAATGATCACCCGCTTCTTGCCCAAATCATGATCGGTATTACTTTTCATCGTTTCCCTCCCCATTTCCATCCAGCACGTTCTCCAGCTCCTGCTTGGGAATTCCCAAGCAATACAACAGGTTCATGATTTGGTCGGAACTGATGATACCATCAGATTCCATGGCATCTTCATCTGGCTTGAATGCAAGGGACAGGCCGACGTTTTTCATGAAATGGGACCTGGTGGACCCATCTCCCACGGCGATAACCTGATCCCGGTTCAAGCCCTCCACA
>WJJB01000468.1 GCA_014729935.1 Candidatus Bathyarchaeota archaeon
CAGTGCACTTGTACAAGGGCGAGTCCATCCATCCAGATATGTTTGTAGCTTGCTTCAAAGTTGGTTGCTTGCATTCCGGACATAAACGTATTTCATTCCTGTGTTTCTTGCGAGAGAACATCAGCATCACCATTTTACTAGTCACGATATAGAGAGATACACTTCCCTGAATATGCCCTCGACCATGGTTATTCCATCAACGTCCATCTCGTCACGGACACTCGTCAAGTACGAATCCAAGTTACCGGTTGAAGGGAGGTTCTTGATGATTTGGAAAACAACCGATAAGGAACCCAATGTTCCTAGAAAGGAGATATGCACCGTCTTCCGAGATGACTCGTGGTCTTCCCGGACCTCGTAAAAGATATAATCTGCCTGCCTCAATTCAGAAAACATCTTGGAGAAATCAGCAAGGTGCTTCAAGGTGACAATGAACATCACTTGTACCTTGTACCGCATGATATAAACTTTTTTGCACCATGAACCACATGGGGGGAGTTATCTCTAGCCAGTAACAAGTGAGACTGTGAGTGGTCAGGTGCTCTTGCTTGGAATCTCGTAGATAACATCAATGTGTTTTATCTTGTGGAATGGCTGCTCCCCTGCAACATTTCCGCTGAAAAATATGCTGATATTTGATGCATCGGGAGATGGGGATAGCAAGGGGTTTTGGTTGGAGTCTTCTCGAGCCAGCTTCCAAGTGATCATGAGGTTCTTTCCTGCGGGAAGGATGGGGATTGCCTCACGATGGCGGTTGCCGGGGTTGTTCACGATCTTGAAACGATCGGGCACGCGAATGGACGCCGTGAAATCATATATCTCTTGAATGGTTGAATTCTTCACGAAGAGCTTGAGTAGGATTGAATCAGCAGATGCATCCACCTTTGTCTTGATCTTCACGGGGGATGCTAGGGTGGAAATCCCAGTATTTGTCTCCATGCTATACAGGGCCTTGTTTCTGACATGTGCCTTTATATTATATTTTTGTATCAATTGCAACACACTCTCGATATATTCGATGTCTTTTGATGCCTTAACAGAATTCAATTGGCCCTTTAATGATTCTAGCGGGATGGGACTCACGATATTGATCATGCGCTTGATCTTTGCGACATCAATCAACTCCATGGAACTTGCATAGTAATTGGAAACCTTATTAGTGATATTATCCTTGGTAACGTGCCATTCGTCGAAGAGCTTTCGCAAACCCATGATAAATTCAATATCAGTGCTCAGACGGTGCAATCCTTGCCAATATTGCTTGATAGTGCCAGTTCGTCTCTCTATGAAATCCATGTACTTGCTTTTAGAATAGGTTATTCTTTTTTCCAATTCATCGATTTCCCTGGTATACAGGTTTTTTTCTATGAACCGGGTTTCCTTTTCAATTTTTTTCAATATTTTCCTGTAATCGGAGATCGATTGGCGAACGTATTCCGAGAAAAGGTTTTGCAACAGGCGTGCCTTCAAGGGTTTCTTGTCATCACCAGCTTTGCTATTTTCCATCTTGTCAAGCCAAGATTTCACCTTCAAGTTGAATTTCCTCATCTTTTTTCCAACCCTGGATTGAAATGACGACCAGGCATTTAGAAAATCTGCATGTTCTTTCATGACATTTGAATGGTGAAAAAGAACTGAGGTGATTTCCATTTCCAGCAGGGAAAAATTCGTGTTGAAGGAACTTACCTTTAAAAACATGGGCGAGATACGTGCGACCTCACCCGCGTCAAGATCAACAGAATCAATAGCAAGCTCGTCATATTGCACGAGGTGAATGTCCATCTTTTTCTGTAATCGGGATATCAATTCATCGAGATTTGATTCTTGTTCAGCACTTTTTGCCTTAATCAATTCTTCCAAGTACTCCCGAACGACATTAAGGTCCTCTATGATATATTCCTTTTCAATATACCAATCTTCCACTAAATCAAGAATCAAATGTTTGAATTCTATCGTATTAATGAAATTATCGAAATATGCGATTTTTTCAACAAAAGACGAGTATTCGGCAAGGAGAAGCTTGGAAGCACGCTCGAGATTTTCTTGCTCGAGCTCGTAATCCACGTGCTCTCGTAACATGCGGGGGAAATTCTTCGCGGCGGTAAAATTCTTCTTGATATAGGTGATCTTATCGTTCAGTGCTACGAGCTTTTCCATCAAGCGTGGTTCGTGCTCCTGCAAGGTGGAAAAAAGCTGCCGAGATGTTTCAATGACCTCCCTTTCACCCCACTCAGACTCCATTAGAATTCTCTGGAGGAGTCTTCCGAACCAGATAACGAGAATCGTCCTATCTAATGCCTGAATGATCCGCCATAACCTCTCCAGGAGATTGATCTTGGTTTTCCAGTGATACCTGTGAAATTCCTTGAATTCCGAGAAAAAGTTTGCATCGAACTGGTTCGGAAATTCAAAATCCAAGTTTTTCAAGACAATGAGGGACAGTTGGAAGGAATCATCATCATCAAGCTCCACACGTGCCATGATCTTGCGAAAAACGAGAGAAAAATCGGTTTCAGCAATTGCACCAAGTAATTCAACGAATCCAAGCTTTGCTTGGTTGGTCATGCCACCCATGTAATAACGCTTGAGAATCTTGGAGAGATAATATTTCACGTTATTTTGCACGATGGAGGAAAGAACCTCAACCACGTTGGATTGGAAATGGAGATTCTTTCCTTTGATGTTCTCGAGCAACACTTCAAATCCTTGCTTGGAAAAGCGATTTCCCACCATGACCGAGAAAATCTTCAGACTTTTCTCCTTCGCGCGCATGTGGGGAGATTGCATCATTGCTATTCCCTTCTTGATAAAGAAATTCCTGAATCCCTGAAGGTACGTAAAGAGTGAAATGAATGAATCCATGCACCGTGGATTCTCGTTGAAAAAGTACCTCTCAATGATGGATTCCACGTGATCCTTGAAAAATACACCCAAGTCTGGATCCTCATCGAGAATTTCGGTCAATGCATGATTTACCTGGCTTAATACTTTCGCATCATGCACTTGATATTGATCCAAGAAGTTTTCCACAACTTGGACCCGATGATCCAAATCATCCCTGGAAAGATCCACGAGAAGTGCAATCAATTTTAGCTTCACATCTTGGTGTGATCTGGAGAAAAGATTGAGCAGGACGGTATAATACCGGTCGAAAAGCATCGACCGCAAGGACTTGATACTTGTAAGACGAGAGAGCATATCCACGAAATCCATGGAATGGCGGATTTCAGACTCCAAGAAAAACTTGTCCACTTGATTCAAGTTCCGGTCTAGGTGGTCAAGATCCATTATCACCACCTTCTTGAAGAATCTAACCAAATCATGAACCAAGGGTGAATCGGGAAGACCGTTTAATTCCTCCAAGTAGTGGATGACTTCCGAGACACAAAGGTCGTATTTCCCTTGCTCGTAAAGCGTCCGAAGTTTATCCATCAACGCGTAGGAATTATTATTCAATGGTTACCACGCCCGCGTCATGTTACCAAGAATGCTCGTGTCGGCGATAACCGCCGGCGAGTGCACCTGCAAGGGGGAAAGCAAATGAGGGCATATAAAATTAATCTAAATGCTTTCCTTTATCATTCCTTGGATTCCCATGCCTTCAGGACATCGACAAACAGTTCCTTGTTTGAATTTTTGAGAAATTCACGATTCCTGACGTTGAAAAACACCGGAATGTTTACCATGGCGCCCACGGCAAGTGCATGTCCTACTGGTAAGGAAGATATCATTTTTAAAGCGTTCTTGGTGATTTTTTCAGAAGAAGAACGAATATGGTCCAAGTCATATGGATTCGATACTCGAAGGATGAATTGGGAGTTGCATTGGGACAGCACCGTCGTGTTTAGGTGCACAGGCCGCTGAGAGATGAGGCAAAGGGAGGCGAGAAATTTCCTTCCTTCCCTCGCGATGGTTTCTATCGTTTGCTTTGCAATTGCCTTCGACTTGGCTGCTTGCGGGACGAATTGGTGTGCCTCTTCAAGGAAAAGGCAAAATGGTGCTACCGAATTGTGCTTCCGTAAATAAAAGGCTCGTGATGCGAGATAATCTACGATGATCTGCTTGTGCTTCATGCTAGTAATACCCGCGAGATTAAGCACGTTGATGCGTCCTGGCGTGAGGATCTCGTTCACCCTTGGAAACTCCGTATTGAAAAAGATACCAAGCCTATCGAGAAGATATAACCACCCGTCGAGCGCGTCCTTGGTTTTCTTTCCCAATGCTTCATCCTCGCGGATCATATTCATGATATCCTTTAGATCGAACAATTTTTTCGTTTTCTTCAATTCAGTAAAGATGCGAAATAACTCTCGTCCCTGCACGGGTGATAAATTGGGCATGTAATTGAAAAATGACGAGAGCTGGATGAACGGGGTTCCTATTTGAAAAAAACTCGCGTCAATGATCTCTATAATAG
>WJJB01000469.1 GCA_014729935.1 Candidatus Bathyarchaeota archaeon
CGTCATGTCCGGCACCAGGGCCTTGTTGCCGGCAAGAAGCATGTTCATGAAAATACCAATGAGCACGACATCCAAGAAGAAGCATATCCAAAAATTTCCCGTGGTCACGTAAAGCACCATCGCCACCCCTGCCACGATGCCGCCAAGGAGAAAAGGGCGTCGCTTACCATACTTGGTGTGTGTTTGATCTGAAATCGCTCCCCATATTAGCAGGAAAATCAAGCCCATGAGTGCGGAAAATGTCGTCATGAGGGGAACATACCACCACTCCCAGGTGCCCTCCAATTCGAATCTTATCACGCTGTTGATCCACGTATTCAATTGGCCGTTCTCGGCAGTTCCGAAGAAGGATCCAGCCCCGCCAAGCATGCCGAGCAAGAATACCTGCAATCGCGGGATTTCGATCGGTGTATCATTCCGTAGTTTATCCAGCAAGCCCATGTGATGTCAACACCATTTCATTCAAGAAAAGCCTTACTTCAAGACACGGTCAAAAGAGGAAAGGTGCTACCACGATGATGAGCGGTGCAAGGATGATCATGCATAGCGTGAGAATCACGACCATCGTCGCCACGAACTCGGGTTTTAACCCGAAATTCACCGCGAATAACGCGTTAAAAATGGCAGGCGGCCCCATTACTTCCAGTAGCAGAATGCTCTTGATGATCGTATCATCCGTCGAGAATTTCATGAAGCGTGATACGATCATGAAGTAAATGAATGGAATTACGAATCGAATAAGCATGCAAGCGGGAAGATCTCGCTTGTAGGTTTTCAGCTTGGATGTATCCAAGCCCGCCAAGATGAGTCCAATGATGCCAGAACCAAGGCAAGATGTCATGGCCGACAATGGGTCCTTGATCAATTCAAGAGCATCCCGGGGAAGCGGCGTGCCGGTTGCAAGGAATATCACCGCCAAGATAATTCCAATGGTTGGCGGGAAGCCGATCACCTTCAGGATGGTTTTTTTCACGTCAATATTTTCAGTCGGGCTAGCTTTTTCTTCCCCGCTTCCCTCGATGCTCCCACTCCCCAGCTTGATGGAGGTGTACGTGCCCAGCGTGCCTCGCAGGACCAAGGCTGAAGATGAAAACAGGAATATGATGGTTAAATATGCTTCCCCGAAGACCGAAAGGATGATGGGTAATGGAAATACCGTGGCATTGGGAAATCCCGCGATTAGCAGGTAACCCCCGAGCTTTGGATTTTCCATGGTGCCACGACGTTTCACGAACGCGAATGTAATGCCCATCAACAGCAGGCTCGTGGTCACTTGGACGAGAATGATTCCAGCCACCAAGCGGAAATCAAGAACAATTTCGGTATTTACCAACGAGATAAACACTAACACGGGAGTTAACACGTATATAGCGAGTCGCGTTCCCAGCTTCAGCACACGATCCCTGTATTCACCGAGAAGTTTCCCGATGATTAGCCCGATGCCAATGAATATGTAAATGGTAAGCAATCCTTCGAGTAAACTGGTTGCCATGCTCGTTCCTCACAAATTCCCGTGAAAGTTAAAACCTCCCATCGGTTGTATATCGTTGGAAAATATGATACCACCCAAGGCTGGTGCATGGGCAAAAATCAAGGATGCGGTATTTTCCATGGATCAATTGAAAATGGATGGGGACAGTATCGGATTCCTGGGATATCGCGTGAACACGAGAGGCATCGTGAAATGCTGGGATGAAAGGATGGGAACATACATCCCCTTGAATGATCCAATCTTGGTCTCAAGCATGTATACGCTCCTCGCCAGTTATGCAAGGGGTGATCATTCACAGGTTATCAGTGAGGATGAGGCATCATTTACCAAGATCTGCCTTCTCGATGCCAGCATGCACATGTCTTGCAGCACGAACCAGCATCGAATCGAGAGCCAGCTGCTGTCGATCGTCCAGAACCATCATGCGACGGTCCAGGACCTGTTGCAAGAGAGATTCAATGCCACTCGAGTTGAACGTGGAGATTGGGCCTTCATGATCGAGCTGATGCCCTGTATCCTGGCGCTCGTGGTTTATCATGAGGGTATTGGTTATGAGGAGGAAAAGCTATCAATGCCTGGAGATGAAATCGGTCCATCCTTGCACCTGTATTTCGAAAAGAAAACTATCGTGCATCTCCCGGGGGATTATAGTATTGTCCGCATTCCTGAACTCTTGGAAACACTCTTCATCAACAGCCTGAATTCGTTCTTAGCCTAGAATGCGTGAGAAAGAAGTTGCAACAGTTGATAACATGGGAAACTACCACGGGTGAAGCAGGACCGTCACGGTCTCGCCGCGCTCGTATCCTTCCCTATTCTCGGGTATTTCAACGATGCCGTCTGATTCAAGCATGCTGCGCTGCACGCTCGAACCCTGATGGGGGAACGGGGTTGCGATAGGCATGCTAGTTCCTGAATCCCACGAAAGTTTCACCCGGCGCATGTAACGCCTCCCGAAATGTTTCACCGGGATAGCGTGGCTGAGAAATGCTGGAACCTTCACCCGGGGATCAAGCACCCTTGCACCAAGCATCTTCCTCATCGCGGGCATGCCGAAGGCGATCATGCCAATTTCCGCTGCCACGGGGAACCCCGATAGACAAAGAATTGGCGTCTTGTTAGCCGTTCCCAACAGGGTTGCAGATCCTGGGCGCATGGCAATCCCGTGGTGGAGAACGTTGAAGTTCTCACGCATAACCACAGGAATTAAGTCCCCTTTGCCGATCGATGTGCCTCCTGTGCATATCACCATGTCGGATGTCGTTGAAAAAGAATCCAATGTCTCGTGAATTTGCTCGATATTATCTGGCAGGATTGCCTTGTTAGTGACGATTCCACCAATTTCCTCAACAATGGATTCAATGACATGCTGGTTCGAGTTGATCACGTTCTCGACTGGCAAATGCTCTAACCCACGTGAATCCTTTTCATCGGGTTTTTCGGATTCGGTCAAAGGGATCAATTCATTTCCCGTGGCAATAATGGAGATTCTAGGTTTTCGTTTCACCTTGACGGAGCTTGAACCAAGGGTGGCTAGCACCCCCGTGACCCTGGGGATAATTCTCGTGCCCTGGGCGATGCATAAATCTCCCTTCTTGAAATCCTCTCCCTCGGGAATGATGTTGGCACCTGGAGCCACTGGCAGGAAGATTGCCACTTCCTTCTTGGTATTTTCTTTTCTTGATTTGACAAGCTTGGTGTTTTCGATTTTGACTACCGCAGTTGCATTCTCTGGAATTATTGCGCCTGTTGCAATGCTGGCGCATTCACCTTGGTTGAAACGAGCGATGGCGGGAGCACCTATTGGCTGATTATTCACCACATTTAATACGGCTGGATTCCCTGGTTGTGCATTGAAAGTGTCCTTGGCGATGACTGCATACCCATCCATGGCTGACTTGCTTACACGGGGAATGTTGCAAGGCGCGTGGATGTCTTTCGCAATGAACCTGTTCCACGCGTGTTTCAAAGCCAAGATCTCGTCATCGTCCAGGGTATTGCAGGTATCGATAAAATCGTTTCGTGCGATATCCAATTGAACAAGTTCTTGGAAGCCAAGCCTACGAAGCCTATCCATGGTCAGGATTCTCGCCCCATTGGGTCATTCAGGTTGCAATCCCCCCATGTATTCCAAAACGATGTCGATGGTCTTCTTGTTCCCGATGAACCCACCACAGACAGTATCTGCCACGTCCTTCACGTTACTTTGCATGAGGCTCAACACGTCTTTGGGGTCCCTCGCTTTGGGTGTGCCATCTGGCGTGAACTCGGCAATGATGAATTGACCTCCAAGCATCTCGAAAATATGGGCGATAGGGAGCCATTCGTAATACAGGCGTAATTTGCCACGCGGGCTGGGGATATAACCATACACGCCTCCCTTGTAAAGGATGGCATGAGCATCACCAATAAACGACCCGGAGTACCGGTCCTTGTATCCCCGCTCGATTAATGCATCATGTATCTTGAGAAACACATCATGCCACTTGGAAAGGTTTCCCCCGAGGCACCGGTAACCATTATTAGAGATATTCGGGAGAATCAAGTCTCGAACATAGACAAAATGGTTGAAATTAACCGAGGCATTATCCTGTGACAGGAGAAACTCGCAAACCCTGCCATGGATGCTGATCACGAGGTTTGTAAACACGCCATAAAGGATATACATGGAGCAGACGATTCGTTCCTGCAACCAGACCCCGACAATGGTCCCCACGGTCCTATTGACAGCCACGTTAGAACTTCCATCCACCGGATCGATGGTTACCCCGAGGATACCATCGCCGATAACTGGCTGTGACTCCTCTGATGCCACGAAGGAATATGGAATCACGCTATCTTGTATCGATTTCAAGAATATTGAATGAGTGAGCTGATCCTCGTGAATCTGGTTTTCGCCCGATGGGTTAACGCCAGGTTCCAATTCACCCCCATCCAACTCGTACTTGTAACTTAGCTCCCGTGTAGATACTCCCTTCTCCAGCATTCTCCTGATTGGAACGCATGTCTCCGATATTATCTTTATTAGCTCGATGAGATTCTTGCGCTCGGGATAATTGCTTGGAAGAACCCGTTCAAGAAAATGGCTCAACTTTTGCTCCTGCATGGTGGTACATCTCCCATTTTCGTGGAATCCATATACTTTTTTAGGTACATGACTAAATAAACCTGTGGAACCAACGTGCGCCCCTATCTATAGCTTGATTGGATCGGGATACGTGTTGCTGAAATCAAGGTTTATTTTTGGCAAAAGAATGTTCCCAGGCGATAAACATGGAAGGGAATAACGAGGATTACAAGCATAATCAGTTCATTCCGAGAGAATTGCTAAACATGATGGAGCTTCCTTATGGATACTCTATCCTGCTAAAGGGAAACGCGGGGGTTGGTAAATCAACCTTGGCACTTGAATTATTGGTTAAAGCCATGGGTAAATCGAGCATGTATCTCTCCACTAGGGTTAGCCCGGCACAATTATTCGAGCAATTTCCTTGGGTCCCAAATAGCATACAGGATACCATCGTGATCAAGGATGCAACTCAAGCAGGAGTTACCATCAATAATCCAATGGATGAGGATGGACAAATAGCCCTCACATTTTCTGGAATGCCCGAGTTACTACGGCTCATCATCCGCTGTGCTGAAAACTCCGAAGACCAGCTATATACCGTCATTGATAGCTGGGATGCCATCCAGATGCTCTTCGAGCATAATCTCAAGCAGCAATACAAGGGTGGCATAAAACCACAAATGTCGGAAAGCCTGAATTTCATGTACAACGCGTTCATGAGCTTGGTGCGGGAGCACAATATCAAGCTCATTCTCGTGGCTGAAAACGTGAGTAACATGGAATATCTAGTAGATGCCATCGTGGAATTGAAACGGGAATTTGATCCATCAAGTAAAAAAATCCTCCGGCATCTTGAGATCCAGAAATCCAGGGGCATCAGGATAGCGAACCCGGTATATTCATTCACCTTAGAGGATGGTCGATTCAGGACCTTCATGCCATGGAACTCGGACTTGGTGAACGTGTTTAGTGATGGACCCTTGATCATTGAAGCAGATAAGGAATCACAAGAATTTCTCACCAAGACCATTTTCGAAAACCAGAGCAAGACGCCCATCGCTACCATGCGCGTCGATCCCACCCATTCAGAGTTACTGGACATCCTTCTTGAAAATATCGCCCGCATGCAATTATATAATGACGAAATTTTCACAATGATGCCTCCCGACAACATGGATATTTTAACCTTCAAGGGAAAGGTAATAAAATGGTTAAAGATGAATGAAATCGACGAGGATAGATATTACAAGAACATCAGAATATATCTCATGGATAAACCGGTGAGATATCTTGAAAATGAATCCAACGTCATTTCTATCCCCGTGCCTCAAAGCAGCGTGTTTGATAATGATAACATATTGGAGCTCTTGGAGCTATTATCGAAGAACTTGGAAAGCATCCAAAAAGAGAATCAAGGCAATCGTGCTGTGAATTATGGTGACTTGAATTCTTTTTTCACCAGGATCCCCGAGGAAATGATTTCTTCCCCCCACATGATGGCAACCCTGATGAAGAACGTTTACTCGGTGCACGATTCCATATTCCTTGTATCCCTATTCAAGGATTCTCCCATGTTACCCACGTTGAAACGGGTTTCAACGGTTTTCATGGACACGAGTACCACGTGGGGTGCTCCAGTGATCAATTTTATCAATCCCCAAGTTCCTTACCTGTTTGGATTATTATTCGACAAGGATGAAAGAAATAACCACGTGCTACGACTGTGCCCGATTGTTTGAATGCCGGTTAATTGAAAAACTAGGGAGGAATTTTGCATCATGAAATCTGTTCCTCAAGCCTTTCTTTCATTTCCCTGTAACATTTTTGTAGTTCGAGTGTTAAATTCATGGAAAGCTTGTGTAATTTCAAGCCAAGCGGGTCCCTTGAAATGAGTATGAGCTTGCGGAGCTTGAACATGGTATTATCAAGGTGGGAAACCAAGATCTTGAACCTGTTCTTGGTGGTTACAGAAAAATGCGCTATGGCGTCGTTTTCTTGAATCTGCTTGATTTGGGATGTTAACTCGGAAAGTAGTTCATGCACACGGCTTATTAATTTGAAATCAAAATCAGGTGTTGCTGATTGCGCCAAGATGAGATCATACCTTCCCGTGACGAAGCAAGATGTTTTTTCAAGCCCTTTGATGCTATTGTCTAGGATTTCCTTGATTTGGCGGGATTCCACTGAGAACTGGCTTAAGAGGGAGTAAAAAGCCTCGTGTATGGTATGCAGGAGTGAGGGGACAATACTCGTGAAGAAAATGTTGATGTCACCAATGGTGGAAATAGTTTCTTGAACCTCGTCGATGAGCGAGTCTCGCTCACTATCTGGTACCAGATCCATCTTATGCACGAACACGTGCAAACCGGCTTCGATCGAACCCGTGTTGATGATATTTCTTACGAGCGCGATATCATCCATGAGATTTTCTCTATTTGATTTCCACCCAAGCACATCCATCACGTAAACGACGGTTTTCGCCTTGTAAAAGAACCTTGAATGCTTGGAACCATCTTGCAAGAAATCCACCAAGGATTGGCCTGGAATGTCGAATAATACGAGTTCGACGTCCAGCCACGAATAAATGGATGGTGAGTACTCGCGCGTGGGAGCGAGTGTTCTATTCAGGACTATCTCCGGATCCAGACCTTCAAACACCACTTTCTTGATGCTTGTTTTCCCGATGGCGGGACGTCCCAAAATGATGATCTTGTTGGCAGCGATTTCCCTGAAGAATAAGGGTCTTCCCCTTTTGAAAAACTCAATGCGTTCCTGGTACGCTCGTTCCATGATTGAACGGGCAAACGACACGAAAATATCCCTGATCCTTGAGAGATCCTTGTGATCTCCTAATGGCACGTTTAAGAAGACTGCTGAAGGCGGGTAGTTTCTTTCCTTTGGCCCTGGTTTGTAAAACAGGATTTCTTGTCTTCCCGAAACTTCACGCTCGACCAAGGAAGCATCATCATCAAAATCCTGCAGGCCGTGTTTCATTTCCGTTATTTCACCCTGATATTCCCTCAAATTAGGATAATCACTTGGCACTGTTGCCAATATATTAATATCATCCTGCCTGTCCCATTCCACGAGCGCCATGCATCGCTTCAGAGTCATGATACCACCTGGATTCCGTTTGGCCTGGTACAACCTGGTATATTATTGGTGCTCCCTTATATTAAACTCGCTTCCAGCATCAATGACTTCCACAGCGTTAAACTTGCCCCAAGGCAATCATGATGACCAGGGTGATTACACCCATCATGACCATTTTCAAGCCATACACGATGTAATTTACCTTGGAAAGCCGTCCCAGGTATGATCCAAGGAGGAAGAGCAAAATGCACGTGAGGATGATGGAAGTCATATATTGCCACAACTGGTCGTCGCCAGGCCAGTAAAACGGGATGAGGACCACCAACGCGGCAACGAAGGGAGAAAATCCATCTATCAACGACGCGGTAATCGTGGCGAATCGCTCTGCTTTCTCCTGAAGCGTTCGGGATTTCCGACGTTTTCTTTTCTTTTTCCTTGCTGCTTCCTCCTCCTTCTCGATATCAAGGAGAACCATGTCTTGTCTTAACTCGAGAAGTGCCTTTCTCCGTTCCGCTGACTCTGTCATGTACGAGGCAAGCACTCCGCTGACGCACATGGCAACCGCCGTACCAATGCCAGGAAGCACGATGATGTTTGTAGATTGAACCTCGCTTGGGTTATTCAAGTAACCCACGAAAAACCCAATCACGACACCCAAGGTCGTGAGAATCCCGTCCGTCATGTTTTTCACGAAAAATCGCCGTGCCACCATGCCAAGTTCGGAAATTTGGGCGTACAACTTCCACCGTTCGAGAAGTGACTCGGATTGTCCTTCCTCTTCCCTCTTTTCATCATCCCTTTCACTGAGTTTTGCTTGCGATTCGGGCGCCACTTTCGATATACCTTTTTTTACCTCGGGGGGTGTTGAAGGTGAAGGTGTGCCGCCCCCGTCTCCATCATCAGGTTGATTGGCCATCGGATTTGATCATTCCTTTAAAAAACGTGTTCTGAATATTAACGCTTGATACTTATGTCACGTTATAGAAGACTCACCACCAATTAAAACTAATCCGAGCTGACGAGCCTTGCAAAATCCCTTGAAAAGTACCCGGTTTCTCATCTTGCTGCTCGTGGTTGCAAACCTGTTATATGGCCTCATTCCCGGTTTCGTGGTACCTGTGCTCTTCATGCGGGAAAATTCTATCTTCATGATAGTGTTTATTCGCTTCTTGGTAGCCGGTACCATCTTGTTCGTATTTATCATCATCCAATTATTAATTGGAAACAGACACGGGAAGGTCGGAAAAGATTCATTCTTCAAGGCAACTGCTGGTGATATATGGGCGTACCTGCGTTCACGGAATGCACGTTTCTTGAATGCACCGCGGATGGTTTACATTTACATCTTGGCCTTCTTCGGAGTTGGCTTGAACGTGGTTACTTACCTCATTGGACTGGAGAAGCTCAGCATTAACCTCCAACTCGTGGGTGGACCGGGGGGCGCCATCATCGTAGTTTCACTATACAATCTTGCCAAAGGACATGAAAGAATCACGCTTTTCAAGGCAATTTACCTGTTCATGATGTTTCTTTCACTTGGATTGGTGGTTGTTGCAACGGAGAGTGCAACATCGACAAAAGCAACACCAACGGGTCTTATTGCCCTTGGATTGAATCTTCTCTCCCTTTTCATCTTATTCGTTTACATGAGCAGGGATGCACCCTCTCCCGATGAAAGATCCTGGGGGGAGCAAAAGCACTCGAACCTCGCATTGATGCGCCTGCTGGTGAAACTGGTTCTTTTCATGATGCTTGGCGCGGGTTCGATATTACTTTTTGCGATCGTGGGCATGTTGGTTCCCGGCACGTACCTGCATGTCCTGTCCACCGCGTTCTTCAAGCAACTACCTGATGCATGGTGGTTCGTCATTCAACCCCACATGCTGGGATTAAGCATCGTATCTACAGCCGTGGCGTACTTGTGTCTTTTCTTGCCAGCGGCATTCTGGGATACCGAGCATTCCTTGAGCTTGGATCAGTGGAACTCCATACTCTACCTGCTTGATCCGATCTTTGGCACGTCGATCTCCATGCTGCTTGGGTTCGAGGATGTAGACACGGTGCTCATGGTGGTCACCTTGGCGATACTGGTGGTGGCTATCCTGCTGCGATTCGTGCATGAGAGGGAAAGCAAGTTCAACGCGATCATCTGGATCAACATCACCTTCGGCAAGCAGCGAGAGGTACTTCAGATGCTCTCCCGGTTCGATGAAATTCGCAAGTATTATTGGCTCGCAGGGCAGGCTGATGCCATGATCAAGGCCACATTCGGAACCATGCGTGAATATCACCGATTTCTTGCCATGCTTGGCTTGGAAAAAACCATCAAGATCAAGTTTGACATGCTTTCCTTCGTGAATAAGGTAGTGTGATTTCAATCGCCATCGATGGGGGGTGAAGTGGATTCCTGCTTCGTGTAGGTACACATGTATAAGAAATTATGAAAGATACTCTCGCCCACCGAAACCATCTTGTTGATAATAGCCTCATCCACGGGCTTACTAACGAAATGACTGAAATATGAATGCGGGTGGGTTTCAGGATGAAACTGCATGGCGAATTGGGCTTTTTTCCGGTGATGCATGTATTCCACTATTGCGTAATCGCGGACTGCGGCTTTACTTATAATCTCAAAGTGCTCGTGCAAATTCATGTCGTTCGGATGGAGATAATCCCGGTGGAAGACGTTCACGGGGATATTTTTCTCCGTGATAAGGGAATCTTGCCTTTCCAAGGCAATGAAGATGATTTCACTAACACGTTGACGCATGGTCATCCTGCACACGTGAGCACCATGTGCAAATGCAACGAGATGGAATCCAAAGCAAATTCCCAATACGGGAATCTCGTGAGCATCATTCCCGAGAAAACGTATCAGCGGATCGAATTTTTTACGCAATCGTCGATCATGATAAAAATCGGACACGTTCAGGGATGATCCTGTGAGGATGATGCCGTCCTGGCGTTCCACGACATCAGTTGAAAACTCTTGATAGTTTATCAAGGTGAGATCTACATCAATGGGCGCGCTTTCTATGATGTATTCCATCCTCTCGATGCGATCGGTGAAACTGAACACCGGGTAGTTATTGATAATGCAAATCTTCAGTGAATCTTCCATTCCTATCATGCCAATACTTGTAGCTCCATCATGAATTGCGTTTTCTCCAAAAGAGGTCCCCCGGGAAAGTTTCAGAATCCAAATGAACCGAATAGCCGGTTGAAGATATAATCGGATTCATTCAACACCCGGACAACCTTATCACCCTCCTTCAAGGGTATTTGCAATCCTTGCACATCGATGTAATTCACGGCTTTGATGGAATTGAAGCGGGATACCAGGCGGTCCTGTTCCTCGAATTCCAAGAAATAGGCAGTTGACAGCATGCCGTTAATCATCGCGCCTTGCTTGACCTTGTATTTTTGCCCACCCTTATCCCGTACGATGCGGGAATCCCGAATTCTCACCACTGCGTACATGTTATCCCTGGTAATGAGTTTCTCAATTTCCCGGGTTTGGAAATCTTTCTCGATCTTGGATTGGGCTGGTGGTGCAAGGAGTGTCTTGATTGCATTACCATCAAGTGGAAACCCCAAGATGTCTTGACATTTCTTGGTATCATCAAGCCATTGCTGGACGGAATCTTCAAGTTCTAACCGATTACCATCCTTGATAAACATCGCATTTCTGCCATTGGTAAACGCCTCCCGCACGTTAGATTCGTGGTTCTCATCTAGCTTCACGGGATCTTCTTGATGCTCGATGGCGTGAAGTGCAGAGGCGCACAGTAGATAAGCCAGATTGAGCACCTTGTTAACATCTTGCTGCACGTCGATGGCTCTCACTTCAACCCGGTTCCTAGTAGGAGAATCATCTTTATCATCGCTAATGTTCGTTGATGGCCCCCGGGGCGTGATATCCACGAGCCTATTCCCACGAGCGTTCGTGATTACCTTGTGGGAGAACTCATCATCTCCCACACCGATGCGTAACTTGTAACGCCGCCTGCCATAATACTGTATCGGAAGTAATGCGGGGGAATAGTCCGGCCGTTCTATCTTCGCGGGCCCGGTCATCTTCAACACGGAGCTTGCCCTGTACCGGTTCCCGGTGTACCCGTTCAAACTTCCCTTGTACATGGGAGAATTTACCGATAATGCCATGATTTCCGGTAGTAAATTCCACAAGTAATTATGCACCGATTGCAATTGCTCGGGAGTCATGAGAGTCCCACGTTTCTTCACGGACACGTTGATGTGCGTTCCTGCAATTGGATTCGGATTGCTTTGAACAGGATGCATACTTTGGGCGAGGATCTTGACCCCGAGATCTTCGGCAGCCGTGATGAGGAGATCCCGTCCTGCATGGACCGCGTTTTTCAACTCGGAAGGTGGAAGGGGAAGGGTTACGTATTCTATTTGTGCGGGATTTGGTTCTGCATCCAAGCCAGAAATCTGCACCATGAGTGTTTCCAGCATGTGATTGTTCTTTCGCAGCATCCGGGCAGCCGCCTTCATCATTTCATCCGCCATTTCCGCCAAGATGCCATCCTCGTTGATGATGAGAAATTCTTCTTCAATACCGCACAAAACCTCGAAATTCTCCAGATCCATCGGCATGCACAACCTCGAATGCTATTCTCGCGGGATCTTCAATAAATCTTACCTCTAGCATTCAATTTAGACCTGCAGGAAAAGGATATATGGATGAAATACTAACAGTTCATATCATGCCAGATAATGATGACGAGGAGATCGAGGCACAAAGGAAGGAAATAAAGGACCTCGGTCTTGAAGACATGTCCAAGGATAATTTTCACCGCCTGATGGAGGGCAAGAAGAAACCCGTGCCCAAGAAAAAGGAATTCAGGGGTTTCAAGTAGCCTATTTCACGAAGGCGGCAGCCAGGCCTTTTCCTTCAACGACTCGGGAAGCGGATACTTGTTCCTTCGCGCGGTTTTCTTTCCCGCGAGCTCCTCAGGGAGCACGTGGTATTTACGTTCCTTGAGCTCCTCTATTGTGGGAATGAATTCTTTCCATGACCCTGGCAACCACTCTTGTTCATAATGGAGCATGTTGAAGGTTAAGTCCTCGATTCTTTGCTCGTCCTCCACGAACCGGTTCATGGGATCGTGGAGCATTGCCTTGACTATGGCATCGGGGTCCCCTGCCATGGCAGCATCGACCGTGAGGAACTGTTGCTCCGCATGGACTCGCACGAAATCTGCGATTTTTCCAGGCAAGTCTCCCACCTTGGTTCCCACCATCTTTCCATCCTTGAACATGCCAGGCACCTCCACGATGGCATTCTCTGGCAAGTTCGGTATGTACTGCTTATTCGGCACATTCACCACGTGCTCCACGGGATTGCTTTCCAACCAATCCATAGTCATATCCAATGCTTTTTCCCCCTTCTTGCTTGGCCCAGGCACCCAGAACCATCCTGCCATGCGTCGGAAGAACCAATATGCTAATCGCCTTGCTTTATCGAGAAGAGATACCTGCCTGAGCGGGGTTATACCGAATGGTTTGCTCTCGTGGTTGAAAAAGTTATAGTACTGTGGCATGAACTCGGCTACATGGCGAGAACCTGGTATTGGGAAGTACCCGTGCTTTCCCATCAAGAACCAGTTGAATTCCCTGGGAACCTTCCGATGCTTGATGAAAGCCTCACCGTGGTCCCGCAGCACGGGATACAAGTCCTTGCCGTCCAACTCTAACGTTTTTAACCAAGTGAAATGATTCACCCCACCATAGCTAATATCAAGGTCGGACCACGCATCCACTTCAATTCCAGCGACATTCAACGCCTTGCGAACGGTCTTCATACCACCAAATAATTCATGGCACAAGCCCACGTATTGCAAGCCAGGATCAACCCGCCTTGCAGCCATGACCAACGCTGCTTGCGGGTTTGTGTAATTGAGCAATACCGCGTTTGGGCATAATTCTTTCATATCTGTCGCGATGTCAACCACGCTTGGGATGCACCGGAGCGCCCTGAATATACCCCCAGGCCCGCACGTATCACCAGTATTTTGCGGGATGCCAAGCTTCTGGGGCACGTGTATATCATACCACTCCGATGCTTGCATGCCCACGCTGATGGATTTGTACAGGAAATCGGCATTCTCCAATGCCTCTCTCCGGTCAAGTGTTGCAGTAATCTTAACACTAGCCCCGGATTTTCTCACCATGCGTTTAAGAATGCGTGTCATGATATCAAGTGACTTGGGATCGATATCATGGAGACACACTTCATACGGAAAGAGATCTTCAGCCGCCACGATATTCCTGAACAGCCCGATGGAGAAGCGGAAGCTTCCGGCACCAATATACGTGATTTTCTTATCGCCTCGAGTCATGATTAGGTCAATGATGGATCAAGATTAAATGTGTGGACGTGGTTAAGTTACATGAACACTACCAGTTGGAGACGGGTTCCATGCTCAAGGCATTCATCAACATCAACTTGAAGGCACGGACGATGGAGGAAAGCATTGCAACCATCAAGACAATGAAAGGGGTAATTCGAATTTACACGATGACGGGTGCGTCAGATTTACTCGTGGAGTTCGAAGGCGAAGACACAACTGAACTGCATGACTTCCATCACGAGCTGGATGCAATAGAATCCATCGAGGGGGTCATCACGAATGTCGTCATGAAAGAATTCGAACCGTGATACGCATGGAATTCCAATTACGAACATCGACAGCGGTATACATCATCATCTTTAGTATCTTGCTAGCCCTCTTCTGGCCCCTTTTCAAGATGATAAATAATACTGAGATCTTGATCCCGCAGCATGTTATCGGTGAAGTTGCCAAGTATATCTCATGGGCGGGTATTATTAATGCGATCGTGTTTGCAGTGGTACTTTTCATCACGAATGAGCTCGTATAAAATAAACAAAGAGAGGAACTGGCAATCATGCCCGCGCCCAGGCTTACCAAAGATATGCTCGTAGAGGTGCTTAATGCAATCCTCCAACAACAATTCATTTCAGGGGATGGGTGTATTCTTGACCGGAGGAAGAAAACCGCGGTGCACATTCAAGGAACCAAGTTCACTTATATCAGGATACGTAATGCCATCGTAGATGGCATCCATCTCGTGCTAGGCTTGACCATGGACAAGTTCATAGCCTATCTTTCCTCGAAGTTCAAGGTACCTGGGGAAATGCTCGATGAGAAAATCAAATCCATGACCATGCAAGGTATGAATCCCGATATAAAGACCCAGTTTTTCATGATAATCAGCGCCATGCGGGATTATTGGCAAGATCTCGCCAGCAAGAAGGTACTCGATGAATTATTATCAATCCTGGGACGGATAACCAATCGTGAACAGGATGTTAACCCCGGGAGAGTACATGAGCTAGTTTCAACCAAGTTCAATTCCACGTATTCCCTCTTGGAGAACATCTACGTCTTGAGGGAAATGGGACGGCTAGCAGGCACTACCCTAAATGCTGATCGCACTTGGCATGAATTAATGGACCGCCTGGCGGCGGAAATCGCTACTGCTTTATCCAAGGAACGATAATTGAACGGCAAGCACGACTACAATTATTTGGAGAGTCAATGATGTCGGCAACAAACGAAAAGGTGAGAATCCATCCCACGGCCATCGTGGAGGATGGAGCGATTATCGGCGAAGGAACCATGGTGTGGCATCACGCACACGTGCGGAGTGGAGCCGTGCTTGGAAGGAAATGTATACTTGGGAAGGGCGTGTACGTTGATGAGGGCGTCAAGGTGGGAAATGGCGTGAAGATTCAAAATCGTGTATCCCTCTACCACGGGGTCGTGGTGGGAAATAATGTCTTCCTGGGACCCCACGCTGTCTTCACCAATGATAAGCACCCGCGTGCATTCAACCAAGATTGGGAGATCGTGAACACGACGATCGAGGATGGAGCATCCATCGGCGCAAATGCGGTTATCGTGTGTGGTATAACCATCGGAAAGTTTGCCATGGTGGGATCCGGGAGCGTTGTTACTCGCGATGTGCCACCACACGCACTTGCTTATGGAAATCCCGCCTTGATCCAGGGCTACGTGTGCAAGTGTGGTTCCAAGCGCTTTCCGTTAGGGAATGGGTCACCTGAAGTTCATTCGAGAGAGTGCACCAAGTGCAAGCGCATCTTGAAAGGTTGGATTGCGTGAAATGGAAAAAAAGTAAAGTAATGTAGGTAAAGAATATCGATGTTTCCAAGAGATTAATCGACTTCAATACCGTTTTCTTCGTAGTAAGTGACGATCCATTCCCTCGGGAGCACCGCGAGCTTGATTGGACCATCAACGGTAAGCGTGCCTGCAAAGAAAAAGGAATCCGTATTTGGATTGCCAGACATGATTTGCTTCATGGCCTCATCAATCATTTCCATCTGGACAAAGCTCTTCGCTCCAAGTTCCTCGGCAACATCCTTCCAATTATCCGTGTAATGTCCAATCTTTTGCTCGTCTTCCGTGAAAAACTGGACATATTTCAAATCCGAATCCCGAACTTCGAGGAAGATGGCAAGGGTTTCATATTGCATAACGGCATCTTCGATGAGTTCGTTGTATTCTAGATCATCATCGTCCTCTGCCTTCTTGCCAAAATCAATCATTGCCTTGAAAAAAAGTTCGATATCTTCCTTGCTTTTTCCGCTAAAATCTCCAGACTTGAACTTTTCAAGCCACTTTTCATTCGCGCCTTCACAATCTTCTTCAGCTATCCATTCAACTGGCATGTTCTTATTCACCTTCAATTCGTAATTGCACTTGTTTCGTGCATGCCTTCTCGTGATGCAAGAAGTTGAGGGATTTAATAGAAGAAAACATTTAAGGTTTTGTTCCAGCCAACCATGCTTCATCACGCGTGATCTTCTAGCATGTGCCTGAGTCTTTCCAAGCATTCCCCGTACAGGTTTTCGATGATGGTGAATTCCTGCTCGGTCATGTCTATTATTTCGTTCAAGTGAAAAATATAAGCCAAGTTTTCTTCCGATTTAAGAAAGGTGATGTACTCCTTGGCTTTCTTCAAGAAATATTTTTGCTCCTTCTTGAGCGGGAATCTATTTGTGATATAGGATAACATGAGTAACTCGCAATTGCCCCTGGCATGACTGGAGCGGATATCGAATTGGATATTGTAGGTGGTCAAGTCACCAATCCTGAAAATGAAATAATCCTTCGACACGTTCAGGTTCAAGACGTTCGAGATCTCTTCCTTGAGAGTTTCGTCGATGAAACCACTAGAGACGAGGAAGAACACCTGCGGTCCCTCGATGCTGGAAAATTGGGAGAGTACGAATGCCCTGTAAGAGCCACCCACCGTGAACGCACCCGATTTGCTTGATTTGGTCTTAATTGCGTGTAAAAAAGGAAATAAATTTAAAAAAAGATTCGGGAGTGGGATGGGATTAGAAACCGAATAATTCTTTAGGACCCGCGTGGCACGCATGGATGGCAATCTTGGTCGCGACGTGTTCGGGCAGCATTCCCTTGGAGATCATCTTTCCAAGCACGTCCGAGAGGACCCTCCTGAACATCTCCGTCCTGGAGCCATACGACATCAACTTCCTCGAATCGGTCACCATACCTGCGAAATTCATGAGCAAATCAACGGATGAGATGTATTCCAATTGCCGTTGCATGCCAACCGGGGAATCATTGTACCACCATGCGGCGCCAAGGTTGACATTCTTCCCGAAAGCTCTCGCGATGGTGGCTAAGGACGGGTAATGCCCGGGATCAAGACAATATAACACAACCTTCAATTTCCCGTCAAAAGCATTCAAGAAATCCTTCAAGGGGGAGACAATCTCCACGAGATGATCCGAGATATCCCCGCCTGTATCCGTACCCAAATTATTGAAGAGCATATCCCGGTAATCACGCACGGCACC
The DNA here is from genome assembly GCA_014729935.1 of Candidatus Bathyarchaeota archaeon. Lineage (GTDB taxonomy): Archaea > Asgardarchaeota > Lokiarchaeia > Sigyniarchaeales > Sigyniarchaeaceae > WJJB01. The sequence continues at coordinate 17,554 of WJJB01000469.1, forward strand.
AATGTGAATTTGCATCACCCAACCTGATCTTGCATTCATTTCACCAAATCGATGCATCATGTACGACATGAAATCTCGACTTTCTCCCGGTTCCAACACTTTTCCTGCCATGCGCTTCTCGAACACGGCATTGGCAAGATCTCTTGATACTTCGTATCCGAACGGAACCCGAACACCATGGTCGGTCGCCTTTGTGCCATGATCCTCGAAATAATCGTGTGTAACCTGCAACGCATCAACAAGATCGTCCACGGTTGAAATTTCTTTTTGCACCCTCTTGGAAAGTTTGGTGATGTAATGAGGATAGTCTTCCTTGAAGATATTCATAGCTTTATCCGGGCGCCACGTGGGAAGAATGGCTGGCATTCCCTCTACGTCCTGCATTGCCTCGTGATGCTCCAGTGGATCAATGGGATCATCTGTCGAGCACATGACCTCCACGTTCATCTCACGAAGCACTGCCCTTGGACGCATGGAATCCTTTTCCAGCATCTCCTTGGTCTTGATCCAAATCTCTTCCGCGTTAGTGGGATTGATGAGATCATTAATTCCGAAACGGCGCTTAAGGTCAAGGTGTATCCACTCGTAGGTCGGGTTCCCTCCAAGATCCTCGAATATCCCCGCAAGTGCCATCCATTTCTCCTTGTTGGTCGCATCCCCCGTGATGAGTCGTTCGGGAACACCACGTTTTCTCATCAATTCCCAAACGTAATGGTCGGTCGCCGCTTCCACTTGCCAGATGTCGGTGTAATGATTGTTTTCAGCTATCTCGCGCACGTCAGCGTGGTTATGCGCATCCAAGATTGGTAGATCCTTGATCTGCTTGTAAATGCGCCTTGCTGCTTCGCTAGTTAACAGGTACGTGTCATCATCTAAAAATGCCATGTCATGTACCAACCATCGATAGCAAAAAAATGTATACGGGAACTCCTAAGATTAATTCCAAGATGAGCATGCTGGGATGAGAACTCTTGCTGGAAATGGCCTCGAGACATTTACCCGTATTCCGCCAGAAAGCCACGTCCTTTAGTTTAGCAGTATCGGGGGAACTTGATAATTA
>WJJB01000033.1 GCA_014729935.1 Candidatus Bathyarchaeota archaeon
CGCTTCGGGGGCAACGGTGCACCGCAATTCTTGCATTCAAGCGCGGTGGGACCTCCACTTCCCACCGTGAGTGCAGATAATTTTGTTAGAACGACGCTTTCGAAATCTGCTTCCCGCTTGTCTTGCTTTTCGATGAGCTTCTGCCTAGCGCTTTCAAGGCAATTATTCACGATGTCGATGAATTCATCCGAAATGAATTGATTTTTCTTGTGCGGAGCAAGCTGCACCTGTAAATAATCCTTATCGCGGGTTGCTTGGCAGAGCATCTTCATCTTGTTGAAAATAAGGACCATCTCGTTACCAACCACCACCTTTGCCCCCGTGTTTGGATCCTTTGTCTTGACATCCTTCGTTTTACCCTTGATCTTGACCCGGTATCTCAGGAGCTCGCCCATGAAAATTCCGATAAACTCCTTCATATTATAGCCAAACCCATCTAATTCCATTAATGACATAGTTCCACACTCGTTTCTAGTTTCTAGTGATACACGGTGATCTATGTCCTCGAGAAATTATAAATTTGATAACTCAAGGGATTGCTTAAAAGGAAACAAATCGAGTTTTAAAAAGACCTTGCGGTTCAAACACGGTGACACCCATGGTAGAAATCATTGAATGCGCGGACATGATGGGGCAATCCAAGAATGATTTCTTGAGAAAGGGGATTCCCATAACTGATAGTGACGGTAACCAGTATAGCCTTCCCCGTGCCAAGATGTGGGTCGAGTTCGAGTCCCCTGCTGCGCTCATGCGGGTGGCGGAACTGCTAGGCGTGAAGGCGATCAACAAGCGGGGTAAGGATTACGTGTTTGCATTGAAAGGCATGATTTATTACGCAAAGGATTAGCATTCGTGAATGAATTTGACATGATGGCTTTTCAAGTCACTATCCCTGAACAGTATTTGGTTGCAAGCCATCTCTCTTCTTTTTTAGTAATTCAAGCAGTGAATGGTGGCAGTGAAAATTATAAATTCACGGAGGAGAAATATGTAGTGATGGCTTGCTGCGCGTGAAATCGGCTGCAAGCTGTTTATCATTTCCAATACCAATAGCGGGGTAAATCTTCATGGTAGAAGTTGTCGAAGCAAAGGACATGGTAGGTCATTCCAAGGGTGATTTCAGAAACAAGACATTGGCAAACATGTGGATACGGTACGGGAGCGTCGCTGAATTGATCCGCGCCGCGGAAGCAATGGGAATTGACGTGATCATCAAGCGGGGCAAGGATTACGTGTTTGCATTAGCTGGGACGATCTATTACGCCAAGGAATGAACAGGGTTGATACAACATGGTTGATATTATCGAATGCGCGGACATCATGGGACAATCGAAGCGTGATTTCCTCAAGAAGGGAGTGGCAGTTGCTGGTAGTCATGTACCACGTGCGATGATGTGGATAGAATTGCCGGATGTCACCGCCTTGAAACGGGTTGCCGATTTGCTTGGTGTGAAGGCAATTAACAAGCGGAAAAATGATTACGTGTTCGCATTAGCTGGAACCATCTATTATGCCAAGGATTAATGAGGTGTATTGTCAATGGTTGAAGTTATCGAGTGCGCAGACATTATGGGGCAATCCAAGAATGATTTCCTTAACAAGGGGATAGCCGTTAAGAAAAAGGGTAGTAGTGGAGGTGGGGGTGGCCTAATCGGTTTTGCAGTCAAGGCAGCAGCTGGCGCGGCTGGTGTTGGATGGGGAAGTGGATATGATAGCCTTCCCCGTGCCAAGATGTGGATCGAGTTCGAATCCCCTGCCGAGCTCATGCGCGTGGCGGAACTACTTGGCGTGAAGGCGATCAACAAGCGGGGCAAGGATTACGTATTTGCCAAGAAAGGCACGATCTATTACGCCCATGAATAACTCCAGTGGATCATTGAACAGGTCCCTAACTAAATTCCAATCTTTTTTTGCGAGTGGTGCGCCAATAAGACACTTTTTTTGAATTTTGGCTTGAATCCACCCTGCGCGGAAATTCTTATATGCTTCCAGCATGCAGTCTGACCCATGAATGAACATGTCATGCTTTCCGATCTACTTACGATCGTTTTACCAGAAAATCCAGCCCCTGCGGAGTCCAAGGCTGCTACAGAATTGTCGACATTCATCAAGAAATCAACAGGCATCAAACTTGAAATAACCAGCTATAAGTTCGGGGAAACCCTACCATCACGAGCCATCCTTCTTGGCTCGCATGAATTCTTGAAAAGAGATCTTGAAGGGAAATTTGAAATCATTAAAAATAGCGATTCGTTCCTGATGACCGTTAAGCAAAACTCCTTGATAATCGCTGGGGGTTGCCCACGTGGGACATTATTTGGGATCTATCACTTTCTCGATACATTTCTCGGTGTGCGGTTTCTTGCACCCGAGGTGGTACACGTGCCACAGAATGACCCAAACCTTACCATCTCCGTGGACACGTCATCCAAGCCTGCATTCAAGTACAGGGTTATCACGTATCTCGATGGGTTAGATCCTGAATTTTCATCCACCCAAAAAGTAAATCTTAATCCTTTTGCCGATGAAGAAACGGGGGGAAGCTACAAGTTCTCCCCGGACAAGTTGACGCACACCTTTTACAGCTTGGTTCCCCCCAAGCGCTATTTCAAGGAACATCCGGAATATTTCTCCTTGGTGGATGGTGAACGCTTGGAGCAGCTTGGTCAATTATGCTTGACAAATCCCAACGTCGTCAGGATAGCCACGGAAATAGTGCTAAAATGGTTCAAGGAAGAACCGGACATCATGACGGTGGGAGTGGTACAAAATGATTGGACAAATTATTGCACTTGTGCTAATTGCAAGGCAGTGGATGCAGGCAATCCTGCAAGGTCATTGCTTCATTTTTGCAAGCACATCGCCGCCAAGGTAAAGGAAATATATCCAGACAAATACATCCACACCATTGCCTACACCTACACTGAAAAACCGCCCATGGACATGAAGGGGGAACTTCCAGATAATCTCATTGTCACGGTTTGCAACATGTATCCCTACAGGAGCAATCGGCCCATGGACCAAGACCGCATGAATGAGCGGTACCATGAAAACTTGAAGGGATGGCTGGACATCGCACCTCATGTGTTCGTGTGGCATTATTTCGTTGATTTCACTCATTACTTGCTCCCATATCCGATTTGGCATACCATGGCTACCGATTTAAAACATTACCGAGATCTCGGCGTGGAGGGCGTGCTATTACAAGCGGGGATTGGGTTGGGGTTATACCAGGAATTCCAAGAACTCAAGATGCACGTGTTCCACAAGCTCTTGTGGAATCCCGATCTGGACGTCGATGGACTGATCAAGGACTTCGTGAAATATTACTATGGGCCTGCAGCGGAACGCGTGCAGCAATTCATTGATAACTTGCTCCCCATCGAGAAGCGGGATGATGTCTCTCTCCACCTGTATGTCGGGCTTGAAGGGAACCATCTCCAGCGAGAATGGATCCTCGAGAACATGGAAATCATTGACCTCGCAATGGAAGACGCGGGCGATGATCCAGTAATAATCGAACGTGTTGAAAAAGTTCGCATCATGCTTGATTACGCGTACCTCATCCTGCCCGTGGATTTCGATGTGGTTCTTGGAAAGATCAAACCGCATGATTTCAAACTCAGGAAAAAGGTATTTGAGCGCTTCCAGCACCTGACGACGAAGTTCAAGATCACCTCACCCGGTGAAGGCGCACCCATGAGTGCTTTCATGGATAGGCAAGCAATCATTTCGAAGGAAACCGCGGTCTTGGCAATCGCCGAACTGGCACCATTGGTTCATGGCATCATGAAGGAACTCTTTGAAAAAGTAAAGCGAAATCTTGATGACCATGGGTTATTCAAACCAAACGATTTCATTACCAGCGTGGTGAAGCTCGGGCTCAATCCGCTCGAACTTGGACCTTGGATGTCGGAGAAACAGGTTGCCTCCTACCCTGAAAGTATCCCTGATAACTGGCACAGGTCGCTGGAATTTAACCAAGTTGAAAACCTCCTATCACCAAAAATCCCAAACGTTCGCAAGAGTGACTTGCCCTCCATCGCACTTGGAATGTTGAAAGGATTACCAGATCAAGTTGATGAATTGAAGGAATAGAAAAGCTCACCGTGTTGTCCTTTTCCCTTCTCATTGCTTGGAAAACCAGCCGTGAATTGATGGCAGGGAATCTTAGAAAGAGATGAGCTCACCGAAGAAAAAAAGGGAGTTGGGGGAAAAATCAAGAAATCTCGGAGCCGCAATTCGGGCAGAATCGTGCTCCAGGATTGGCGAGTTTCTGTCCACAAAAAACGCAAAAACTCTTTTCAGATGCATCAGCAGGCGTCGGGGGAGGGGTGCGCTTGGGCAGAGGCTGATAATCAGGTGCTGGTTCGTATTGGATGGTCTCTCCCACGAGGATCTCACCGGTATTTGCATCATACC
>WJJB01000470.1 GCA_014729935.1 Candidatus Bathyarchaeota archaeon
CAGGTATTTCTTGAGCTGCTGCGATAGCAATCTTCTCGGCAAGAGGTTCACAGAGGGAAAGGCTTGCTTGCGGGTAACGGAGAGCTTTTACAAGGGAGAAATCTGCAGCTTGGATGAAGCAGCAAAAATCATCAAGAACCACATGGGAAGATGCGATAGCATCCAGATCATCGGGGAATGCATCATTAACAGGTTGGACGCCGCGGGAATCATCTCGAAAGAGTGTGCCAAGGTGGTTAAGAACGTGCCCCACATCATGTTTGTCAGGTTTTGAACCGGTCAGGTCCTATTCATGAATCGCTTTTGTCCCTCATGCGGGAAACCCATCGACATGGAAACCCTCAAGGTCCATGGTTCCTGTGCCGAATGCAGGAACGAATCCAGCGCCATTTTCAAGATGAGCGAATGCTCGATTCGCATCCAGATCTGCCCAACCTGCCACAAGTTCAGGAACTTGAACGAGAACCTGAAAACCTGGTACACGCCCGATAAACCGAGTTTCAAGGATATCTGGATCCAAGCCATTTACTTTTTCATCATCGCGAGCCTGGAAGATAATGAAAGCTACGATTTCTTCATCGATTTCACCTTGGTCCCCGACATGATCGAATCTGGCAGGAAGAAACGGGTCGAGTTCACCATCACGGCACGCCCCCACGAGTCATTACCCGTGGCTGAAGCGGGAGGAATTGCAGGTATTGAATCCATGGAAGAAATCCAAGATATGGCTGCGGTGGATAACTTGGTTGACAGGGCAGGGATGGCAAGCATGGCAAGGTTGCCGGCACCACCCGAAGGGAGGCAAAAATGCGAGCTGCTGTATTCGGTGGGATCATGCAACGAATGTGCCCTGAAGCGAGCTGGATACCATAATTCGGTCATCCAGCTGCGCGTGGGAAAGGAACGCCCAGAGAATGACCGCATGTTCAAGGAAATCCTTGCCATCATTGATGAATTTTCAAGAAATCACCAGTATCAAGGCTTGCACCCTGTGAGTGCCATCACCGATGTTGCAGGAGGCGTGGATATCAAGCTCCTGTCCCGGCACCATGGCAAGATGATCAGCCACGAGATCAAGAACCAGGAATGCGTCAAGGTAAAGGAATCCTTCAAGGTGATCGGTCCAGATCACGAGACGGGGGGGAACCTGAAGCGCTTATTCTTCTCCATCCGCCTGTTTCCCTACTATCCCGGTGATGTATTCATCATCGATCCATCACGGGGTCCTGAGATGATCCTTGCAGTGCGCTCCCGCATGATCGAGGTTCAATCTCTCAAGGATGGCAGGCGACGCACCGTGAAACCAGACAAGCTGGATGAGAACGGATTGATCTTCCAAGCGGGATATCACCCGTTGCACCAGTTCCAGGTGGTGAGTTTCCTGGATGATGCCATCCTCCTGATGCACTCGGGAGATTTCCAAGAGCGGGAAATGGAAATGCCCCCATGGCTCGGGATCACCAGCGATACGGTGATGGTGCACGCGTTGCAATACCAAGACCGGTATTACATCATCCCGGTAGACGTGTACGAATCCATCGATTCATTGCACGAGGGGTAATGGGAACCATGAGGCTGGGAAACAATTCCATGATCAAGGTTATCGAAGGGAAGATGTACTTGGATGGCATTCCTGCCAGCGTGGTATTGGAGCGCATCTCCCCGCCCGCCTGCATCCTGTTCACGCGCAAGCTAAGGCAAAATTGCGAGAGCTTCAAGAATGTGGTTGCAGGAACCTTGCACGATGCAGAAATTCATTATTCAGCGAAAACCAACTACTCCAAGGAAGTCTTGGAGATCGTGCACCAATCGGGCTTGATGGTTCAGGTGGTCTCACCACGGGAGCTTCGCAAGGTACTCGAGGCAGGATTTCCACCGGGTAGCATCATGGTGGATGGTTTGTATCGGCAACAAGGATTCCTGGAACGGGCGGCGAGCCTGCACGTGGCAAGCATCGTGACTCCCTGGGTGGATGAACTCCAACGACTGGATCGAATCGCCCGTGAAACGGGAAACCAAGTGGGGAAAATGCAGGTTGGCTTGCGATTCATGACCCCTAGCCCGCAAGGGCGCATCGGCATCAACGCGACCGATAGAGCGGCCATGGACCGATTGGTGGAGACCTTGACGCGATGCGATCACCTGCAAGTAAGCATGGTCGCTTGCCACCCCGGATCCCAGGTTCATGATCCCGACACTCATGGCAGGACATGCAGTTACCTGCTCGATGCCATGGATTGCTTGGAGGCTCGGGGTATTCAATGTCGCGGGGCGACCATCAACCTTGGAGGGGGATTTCCAGAGCCGGAGATTGCCACGAGAGAATGGTTAACACGGGTCATGGGTGAAATCTCCCGTGTATTGATGGAGCGTCACGAGAAGGGAACGCGTGCACCCACGTGCTTTGAGCCTGGAAGGTACATCGTGTCGGATGCAGGTGCCATCATGTCAAGAATCCAACGCTTGTTTCATGACAGGCAGGGTAACCGGTGGGCATTGCTTGACGTTGGAATGGACGTGATTTCCCGATTTTCCAATAGTCATCACCGGTACTTCTCGGTGGAGCATGCGGGGGAACCTCATGGGACTCCCTTGAGCTTCCAAGGTCGCGTGCCAACAGCTCAAGACGTGCTCAGGAAAGGAGCCCATTTCTCCAAGGCAGCCATCGCGGGAGAGCACGTGCTCATCTTGAACTGCGGGGCATATTCTTGGACCTTTTCACGTCGATTTAGCTTCGAGTTTCCCCAGAGAATCATCATCGATGGCGATGCCATGAGAGCAGGAGAGACACCAGATAAGTGACATTGCCTCGTGCCGGTGATACCAGCCATCGGATTGCACGGTCTCCCGTCGCAACGCTTAATATTCCATTATCCTTATACAGAGCTAATGATCATGTTGGAGTGGTTCACATGTTGATCGGGCTCGTTGGAAAACCCAGCGCGGGAAAAAGCACGTTCTTGAACGCGGCGACCATGGCAGGGGCGAAAACGGGGGATTATCCATTCACCACAATCAAGGCTAATCCCGGGAAAGGTTTCGTTCGCCGGCCTTGCGTCTCACGGGAGTTCGACGTGGAACCCGATCCAAACAATTCCTTGGTGAAAAGTGGCATCAGGTTTTGCCCCGTCGACCTGCTCGACGTGGCGGGATTGGTACCGGGTGCTCATGAAGGAAAGGGGATGGGAAACCAATTCCTCAATGACTTGAGTAGGGCAGACGTGTTACTCCATATCGTGGATATCTCGGGATCGCTAAATGAGAAGGGGGAGAAGGTGGACCCCGGCTCGCACGATCCCCTGAAGGATATCGCATTCCTTGAACGGGAGATCGTCTATTGGATAAAGCAAATCATAGAGCGGGAGGATTGGGCGAGATTCATCCGAACGCAAAAGCAGCAGAAAACGCCAATGGCAAGAGCCCTGCACGAGAGGTTAACTGGCATTGGAATCACCTTGCAACACGTGCACCAAGCATTGCAAAAGGCGAGCTTGCTGGACAGGCAGGTATCCGACTGGGACGATAAGGAAAAGCTTGCCTTTGCCACCCAATTGCAGGCCTTATCCAAACCCATCGTTATCGTGGCAAACAAGATAGACAAGGACAAGGGCAAGGAGAACTTCGAACGGATCAGCAAGATGCCTGAATACCAAGGAAGGATCTTTCCAACAAGTGCCCTTGCAGAATATTACCTCAGGTCCTATGCCGAGAAGGGTATCATCGAATACGTGCCGGGCAATGGTGAATTTGCCATCAACGAGTCGGCGAAGATCTCGAGCAAGGAGACGGCAATACTTGCCAGGATGAAGGAAGAGATATTGGATGTGTATGGCTCCACCGGCGTGCAAGACGCGCTTGAAAAAGCCATCTTCGACGTGCTTGATTACATCTTCGTGTACCCGGTATACGATGCCAACAAGCTGGAAGATCATGATGGCCGCGTTCTCCCCGACGTTTTCCTGGTGAAGCGCGGAACCAAGCTCATCGATTTCGTGGCAAGCAAGATACATGGAGACATTGCCGAAGCATTCATTCATGGGATCAATGTGAGAACCAAGCGGCGCTTGAGCGAGGATTACCCGCTTGAAGCCGATGACGTGGTCAAGATAGTGTCGGCGAAATGAGGCCAACCACCATCACCATCAACAATATCACCACCTGCACCACCTGTACCATCATCCATGCCAACACTAGTTGAAACCCACCACGAGGTAAAACTAATGACAATCAAGAAAATACTCATCACGGATAACGTTAACGAGAAGGCAGCGGCGTACTTGAAAGGGAAGGGATTCGAGGTCACCACCGTGCCAACGCAGGATCCTGGAGTACTGGCGGGACTACTCCCTGGATATCACGGCATCATCGTGCGATCCGCCACGAAACTGCGGAAGGAGCTCCTCGAAACCTTGCCGGACTTGAAGATCATCGGAAGGGCGGGTGCTGGATTGGATAACATCGATGTCGCGTTTGCCAAGGACAAGGGGATAGAGATCGTGAATTCCCCGATGGCACACGCGGTCTCTGTCGCAGAGCATGCCATGGCTCTCATGTTATCCATCACCAGGAACATACCTAAGGCAGATGCAGCCATGAAAGCAGGCAAGTGGATCAAGAGGCAATTGAAGAGCAACGAGGTGCGGGGGAAGGTTTTGGGCATCATCGGGTTCGGCAACATCGGGCAGCAGGTTGCCCGGAGGGCCCTCGCATTTGGCATGAAGGTGTATACCTACGACGTGGTTCCCGCCTGCAACGATATATCTGAAGAGATGGGGTGCACGGTCAGTGAGGAAATAAATGAAATGCTCCCATTCATCGATTACCTGACATTGCACGTCCCCCACAACAAGCACACGCATCACCTGCTCGATGCGAGACGGTTATCCCTGCTGAAGCCAGGAGCGATTCTCATCAACACATCCCGTGGCAAGATTATTGATCAAGATGCTCTCGTTGATGCACTTCAACAGGGAACCATCCGGGGTGCAGCACTAGACGTTTTCAAGGAAGAGCCAATTCCGCAAGGTGACCCGCTCTTGGAATTGGATAACGTGATCCTGACGCCCCACATCGCGAGCGCCACCGTGGAAACGCAGGAGCTTGCAGCCACCACCGTTGCCGAGGAGATAGCAAACTTCTTCGCCTAATCCGGACGCAATTTTTTAAACCATGTAAAACTCAATTCCTTGCACATTTTACCGGTGAATGCCAATGAATGCATACCAGAAGATCCGAGATGCTTGGAAGAATCCCGAGGAATCGGGAGTGCGGCAAGAAAACTTGAAACGCATGATCAAGTGGCGAAAGCAACCCACCGTGTACAGGGTGAAGCGGCCGCTCAGGCCTGACCGTGCAAGGGCACTCGGGTACAAGGCGAAGCAAGGATTCATCGTCGCGCGAGTCAAGGTTCGCCGGGGCACGCTCAGGAAGCTTCGACCGCGCATGGGTCGCAAGCCGGGTAACATGGGTGTCAACAAGATCACCCCTGGGAAAAACTTGCGATGGATCGCCGAGCAACGGGCACAAAAACGCTTCACCAACTTGGAAGTCCTCAACTCCTACTGGGTTGGTCAGGATGGCTTGAGAAAGTACTACGAGGTCATCTTGGTGGACCCCTTCCATCCGGCTATCATCAAGGATAAGGATATCAACTGGGTATGCAAGAAAACCCACAAGGGTAGGGTATACAGGGGACTCACTTCCGCTGGCAAGAAAGCAAGGGGCCTCAGGAACAAGGGTAAAGGTGCAGAGAAGGTGCGCCCCTCCTTGAATGCACATGACCGTCGTGGCAAATGAACGCACCGGCGACCACGAGCCCCCATCCACCTTCATCCCACCAACGATTTCTCCCATCCCTTCATGTCTTGATGAACGAGGCAACATGTGGAGGTTGGATGACGTGCCCCTGAACTTTACCACCCATTTCCCTTCCTCTTCCCCACCGAAATAATGATCTCCCGCATCACCACCTCATCACCTTCACCCTTTAATCAATTCCAATAGCTAGACATCCTCCATACCGACTACAAACCAACGCTGCTTGATGCATCATGTCAATCAAGATCGGGTTTTCACGCATTCAGGTCACGGCACATGTACACGCGACCGAGAGCATCAAGAAGGTAAAGGATGCTTTCAGGAAATTGCTTGCAGTTGATGGTGATCACCTTCAAAAGATGCTCGATGTGCAATCCTGCGAGGGGGATTACGGGACAAGGATTTCCATCATCACGGCAACCATCAAGCGGAAGAAGGAAGTGAAGGCCCTCATCGAGAGAATCGCCCGGAAGCTGCCATTGGAGCACAAGCAAGCAATCAACGACCACTTCATGTCCGTGTCCAAGGAAGAGAAGATAGTCTTCTTGCGGCTTGACAAGCAATTACTGCACGAAGGTGAGTTCAGGATCTCCCAATCGGGAGACATCCTGCACGTGGCAATCCGCATCGCGATCTATAACCAAACCCACGGGGCCGACCGGCGCCACGCGGTGAAAGGTTTTTTACTCGACGCGGGAATACTCGCGTGATTCACCTGAAGAAACGGCGAGCACCATGACCCTCAGCACCGTAGAGACATGCATCCCCATCCCTCCCTGCCATCAGGGGGAGGATCCTGTTGCACTGATACAAGAATGGATGCACCGTGCGAGTGAACTTGGTTACCGGGGGATCGTTGTTGACCTCACGGGATGGCCAATGGATGGGCGGTTTCAAGCATGCCTGCAAGAAGCTCGAGCGGAAAATATTACCATGGATGTATTCACCCGTGCAACGATCGCGGTTCCTGACAGGTCACAGGTGAAACGAGCATTCAGGAACATCAGGAAGAAGCTTGGTGTTGATTTCATCGCCTTGACTTCACCGGACGAGAGCACCCTGAACTATGCCGCGAAAGATACCCGCATAGACATCATCCATCTCGGGCATCTCCGGGAATTCGAGGCGTTCACTGATGGCGTTGCCTCCCTTGCCGGGCAATCGGGGATCTTCGTGGAGCTCCCGTTCTACATGTTACTCCACGTGCCATCCCGGCACCGGTCCAGGATATTGCGAGGATTCAACAAGGTGATGCACGCGTGTGCATCAAATCATGCACGGGTGCTGGTATCTTCCTGGCCGAGATCACCGGTAGACTTGAAGAACGCGTGGCAGAAACAAGTCACTCTTTCGGAACTTCTCGATGCTAGCAGACAAGCTTGCAGGACAATCGTCGTGGACAATCCACGGGAGCTGGTTGAACCGTGACAAAGCGAGAACGCCAGCGCTACGTGAAATTCAAGATCTACACTGCCACAAGAAATAGCACCACATTCAACGGGAAGGCGATCACCAGGAGTATCTGGCGCAAGTTCACCAAGCTATACGGGGAGATCGAGAGTAGCAAGGCAGGATTCTGGCTCATGGAATACGATCCGGCGGAACGGGTTGGTACCATCCGGTGCTCGCACCTGGTTTTAGCAGGCTTGGTGACAACCCTCACGTTGCTACGTGAGCTGGACGGCACGCCGGTTTCGTTTGATACCCTCTCCACCAGCGGTATCTTGGGAAAATTATGAGATGCGTGTCAACATGGTTCAGCCCTCGGTGCTGGTATCCATGTTTCCTTCATCAGCATGGGCATCCTTTTCATTCACCTTGCTTCCTTCGTCATCACCTGCACCTTCCAATTCAACGAGAGTTGCCGTGTCAAACAGGTAATCGAAGTAGTAATTTGCCACCGAACCAAATGCCTGGTGATCTGATTGCATGCCGAAATAAGACGTGATGCCGAATATCCTGGCTTTCAAGATGATGATCGCATCCCGCTTGTCCACCGCAAATCCCGTGCCGAATATTTGGTCCCGCTCTCGGACCTCACCGAGGTCAAGGAGTTCTTCCAGTAATTCATCATGCTTCCCCTCCTCGCGCACGGTTTCCTCCACGAGGATCTTGATGGTCACGCTCCCCGTTACCTGCTTTTCCTTGATGATATCGAGCAAGTCATGGGACGCGAGATCTTCCAAGTCGGCGAGAGCCATCATGATGGATTCTGATGCACTTTCCAGCAACGAGCTCGCCTTCCTGAATACCTGGTCCTTGCCACGGTACACGATCAACGGCACCTGCACGGGGGCATCAATGTTCTTCAAGAAGATGTCATTCAACTGCGAGACGATCACCTTCGAATGCTCGTCGAAATCATCGATGAGTTTTTTCCTAGCTAGCATCAATGCCTCGTCAGGGGGGTTTGCAACAAACACGCTAGGACGTTCTGAATCATCCCTTTGCACGAACCCCTTGTCGAGTAATAACGAGAGAATGTTGTAAATCCTGCTGTATGGAACATTGGACGCATCACTTAATTCCTTTGCATTCATCCGTCCTTCCTGTACGAGTGTCAGGTAGAGACTGATCTCGTACTGGGTGAGATCGATTGCCTCGAGCGCGCGCTTAACCTTGTCCGGTATCTTCTGGTTTGACATTGGCTACACCTGTCGCACGGGGGATGCTCGTAAGTTCTCTAAAGGAACGATGCTTATAAAAAGACACCACGTCCCCACCGTGTTTATTCGCCGGCAGGCAGGATCATAATAACCATCACCTATCCCTCCCGCGATAACCGCGGTTCGCCACGGGGCGTGATTTCATGCCCCGGATCTAACGAATTGCCAGGCACGGGGAGAACACATTTCGAGAAGCCATCATTCACATGCACGCGTGCTCGCAGGATGAAATAATGAAAAAATGAAGTCCCACCTCCCGGAATTCCACGCCGGTCGGCAATGCGAACCGCGGTTTGAACCGGGGACATCTCGGTTACAGCGGCTGGCGCGGGGTCACTGGCAGGTGCCTTGCCCGCGCGGGTTTTCCCTACAGCCGAGCGCTCTAGCCAGTCTGAACTAAGGTGGGATAGGAAGGAAAGGTATCGATCATTTTTATCTGTTTTGCGAAAGAACACCACTTCACCTTCAAGGGTGGGATTAGTTTCGCCGTTCAGGAATTCCGCGGTCCCGCGCGTCTTTAATGGCTGCTCGTGCACGTCATCGTGATGAAACGCGCGTGGCTCTTCCAGCTGGAAGCGATCAAGGCACCCGGCCCCGTGCATCTAGTCACGGAACATTTCCTAGTGCATGCGATGAGAGCTGGTGATCAACCCGGCTTGCGAGCACGTGCAAGTCCCACCATGAAGGAATCAAAACCTTGCACGCGTGGATGAAGCCTTGATGGAATGGTGGATTGAGAATGGCAAGAACCGGGAGACACCAGAACCACGCGTGGGTGCGAATTCACGGGTACATTTTCCTGCATAATCCAACATGCCCGGGGGCAAATGGTGCATGCGCGGCAGGTTCTTGTATCGCGATTCTCGACAGAGATGCATGGATCCAGCATCACCGGGACAACGTAGCAAGCATGATCGTGCCGCGCGAGCCATCAACCACCCCATCAGGAAACGCATGCTAGAGGTCATTCTTGACAAGCCAGTTGACAAGGAATCCTTGATCACGCAATTGATAGACGAAGGTGTCCTGCCAGACGCATCACATTTCAAGTACCATGCGTCCATGCTTTTAAATGCCGAATGCATGGAGCTGCGGGACGGGGAATACCATGTAACGAAAGCAGGCGAAGCCGTCCGGTACACGTGATAGCATGACAAGGAAAAGGTGACATAAAATACATGGTTGCCAACAAGACGGGACCCACCTCCCACCCAGTGGAAGGCTTCTTGAAGAACATTGAAGAGGATCAAAAGCGAGAAGACACCCGTGCTATCGTGACACTGATGAAAGAAATCACCGGTCAACCACCCGTGATGTGGGGCGATAGCATTATTGGCTTTGGAAGCTACCATTACAAGTACAAGACAGGAAGGGAGGGTGATTTCTTCAAGCTAGGCGTCGCTCCCCGGAAGCGTGATATATCCATTCACATGCCCGCAGGATTCAAGGGGCTGGAAGGCTTGCTTGACCAGCTCGGCCCACATTCCACGGGAGTGTCATGCTTATACGTGAAACACCTGTCGGCAATAGACATGGCTGTCTTGCGCCAAGTGCTCGAGGCGGGCTTGGACATGGTGAACGAAACATGGGGATAGATGGAATTAGGGCACTCGCGGCAAGTGGCACCAAACGCACCCGGATGCCTTGAATGCCTTAGCGAAGTTCAAAAATGCACGTGCATTGACATGCATGAAGGAACCCACGGCAGGTGCTCTATCATTGCAAGAATCAACTAGTGACAAATGTGCCCTCACCAAGTGCAATATCTGGTCCCTTGATGATTCCATCAGGGGTGCCACGATGCCACTGCCTGGCGGCGTGTTACCGGTAGACGCAGGGGCTTACCAATACGTGCTAGGGATATTCGCACCAGCAAGGGAATTCTTCAAGGTGACTTCATATTACCTGGAGGAACCCATCGTTACCAAGGTGATTCTCGTGTTCACGGATCTATCGCCAAGGAGAGTAAAGGATGCGACCAAGATCATTTCTGAGGAGCATGCGGATATCACCGTTATCCACATGTCTGGATTTTGCAGGCAATCGGACAAGTTCTTGTACGAGTTTTATGCCAAGGGGGACAAGAAATCGTACTTGGAGGGACTGCTCGAAAATATAGGCGCTCGGGGTTTTGAATTCGAGTACAAGGTTCAAAAAATCATGCTTGATAACAATTTCTAAAATTCTTTCCCCTTGTTTACCCGTCGGGCTTGAAATGCTTCGCGTGGAGCACCATGTAGTACGCGTTTTCACCATCCCTATAATAGCTTTCCAAGGTTTTCTTTATCTTGAAATTCAATCTCTTGTACATGGTGATGGCTTTCTCGTTGGAAATGCGCACTTCGAGCACGAAGATATCAACGCTATATGTCCTGACCCGTTTCAAACCTTCGATCAAGAGTTGCTTCCCGATCTTCTTTCCCTGGTATCCCTTCAAGACGGCAATGCTTACCAAGTGTCCTTTCTTCACGAACTTGATACCTGGCTCCATGCCACGTTCCACCCGGAACATGATGTACCCGATTATCTTCTGCTTGGCTAGATCTTCAGCAATTAGGAAGCTTTCTGGAAATCGCTCGAGGATGCTCTCGTAAAAAAACTGCGGGTAATTTTCCGGGAGCGTGAGCTCGTTCACATGCATAACTGCCTTGAGCTCGTCTCGCGTGCATCTTCTTATTGCTATTCCATCCATGTCTCGTTCCTACTCCAACCAACAACTAACCGAGGGTTTAGTCACGTGTTGAATTCTGAAAGAAATCTTGCTTAACCAATGTTTTAAAATATTGACCACACGAAATTTAAACTATATTTTGATTTCTCGGGTATCGTGGTGTGTCATTCATGAAGATCGTGGTGATTTCGGGCGTTCCCGGCACGGGAAAGACGACGCTGGCGAATCTTCTATCATCCAAGCTGGACGGAATGGTCATATCACTGGGGGAGTTCGTGAGAGAACGGGATTTAGGCGAGGAGTGGGATGCAGATCGCCAAACCCTCATCGTGGATGAAGGACGTGCAAGGAATGCACTCATGAAAGAAATCGAGAGATTGGCGAGTGATATAACAGGTTGGCTCATCATCGAGGGATTGTTTTGCGATGTCGTGGCAGATGCCGCCGATTTCGCCATCGTGCTGAGATTGCATCCCCGTGAATTGCGCAGGCGGTTGCGAGAGCGGGGATACGGAACGGCAAAGGTGCAAGAGAACGTGCAGGCGGAGATCCTCGGCACCTGCACCTTTCACATGAGGGAAGCCATTGGCACCGGGTTCATGGATATCGACACCACCAATCTTGATCCAAGCGAGATAGTGGAGATCATCCTTGCAGTGCTTGAAGGGAGAACCAGCTCGGGACGACATGCTCCCGGCAAGGTGAACTGGTTGCAGGACCCGGGGATCGATCCGTTGGCACATTTCGGGACGGGTGGAAGCGGGGCTTGAATCCTTGAAAAATTGGAAAAAGGAAGGGAACGGGGCGAGTGATGCGTGTCGAATGGCTGAAACAGGCTCATCGCCCGGGAAAAGATGGACACGGGTGGATGCATGGATTCGCAGCTAAATCTTCATGCCCTTGACCCACGGCTCCATGATGGCGGAATTGAACATAGAGAGCAGCTTTTGCTCGTTGGAATAAAGGCCAATGATGGATCCATCGTCCTTTTCCAAGGCAATGATGAGTTCCTCACCATCCCTATTCAAGACCCACCTGTCCTTCTGGTCAAACTGGGTGAAATTCACACCCTTTGGTTTCAGGTTCATCAAGATATGCTCATCGGTGGGAGGGACATCTGCCGCGATGTTCACGACAATGGTACTCGGGAAATCTTGGATGGTACCCAATAACGAGATTTCCTCCAAGTTACCCAAGGAGGGGATGCACATGCGGATGGACCGGTGCGTCCGGCCAACCATTTCCTTGAACTTATCGATCAACTTGTCTCTCGAAGTCAGGAAACCGCTTGCCCCGGTGAGAATGGAACCGAGCTTGGACTCGAGCTCGTTGATGCGTTCATCCTTTTCCTTGATCTCGTTACTCATTTTCTCCAGTTCCATGGTCGTGCCGAGGACAGAATCGCCGCTATTTCGAAGGCGAACCTTCAAGGCTTCATACTCGCCATTTGTCGTTTCTATCTCCTTTTGCAGGTCTTTCTCCTTGAGCTTCAGTTCCTCGTTCCGCTTCTGCAAGTCAATAACTTGATCTTGCAGCTCGGTGATTTTCGAGACCTGCGCGAGAACCTTCTCGTTCAATTCTTCAAGCTTTTCGTCTTTCTGTCGGATAACCTTGTCCTTTTCTGCAAGCTGCTGATCCTTCTCGGAAATGGTCTGCTCCTTGTTGGACACGGAATCCTTGAGCTTTTCAGCCTCATCCTCGAATTTCTGGTACTTGGCTTTTAGCTCGTCCAGTTGCGTCATCAACGTATCTTTCATTTCCTTGTCCTTGTCAAGGGATACCTTCACGGTCCCGAGCTCGACCATCTTGTCCTTCAACTCCTCGGCAATTTTCTTGTTTTCTTCCTGCAGCTTCGCGAGTTCTGCCTTTTTCTCATCAATATCTGATTGCGCCTTTTCATGGAGTTTCTTGAACTTGTAATACAAGTCCCTGGTTTCAAGGAGCTCGTTCAATGACGATGGATCTTTTTTACTCATGATAATCGACTCTGCCACCTAAACGTGGTTTTTCTGGTTAAATATTCCATGTACAGGTTAAAAACCTTTACTGAAGTCGGACGGGAAAACAAAGTTAAATTGTACAAATGACTTATTCCCCCTGCTTGTTGCGAGAGCGTGCAGGCTGGTCGCTCTGGACTCGTGGATCAGCACTCACGGTGCCACGTGCCCCGGGGACAGGTTCCATGCATGCACCTCATTGAACCACGTGAACCCCCATGGATCCGTAACCTAGCCTGGATTGGGTGCCGGACTTCTAACGGCTTTCTTGCAGGTGCGGGAAGCCCGAGAAGAGATCCGGATATCGAGGGTTCAAATCCCTCCGGATCCATTATCGTGCAAGCTTCTTGCAATGGAGGGAACGATGGCGAGACTCATGGGAACCAAGGCAGTGAAGGTAGAAGCAATTGATGCCCAGCGCACGAAGGAGACACTGCTCGATCTTGGCATCATCGACAAGACGCGAAAACCAATGAAGGATGATGGAAAGGTACTCTTTCCCGTGGACGATGCACGGCTTGATGATATCTCCATCCTATCACGCGATGGTATTTCCTTTGAAATCGTCGAAGGTGGATGCCCCCCCAATGATAGCCATCGGGGGAAACGCCTCGTGGATCTCCTCGAAGGTGAGATTCCCGGCGAGCTCCTAGACCTCGTTCCGACATCTTTCAATATCATTGGCAAGATCATGATCCTGGAGATCGATCCCGCGCTCCATGACATGGCACCTGTAATTGCCAAGGCTTCAAGGCTCCTTCACCCGCGGCTCGAAGCAATCTACTTGAAGCTCACCGGCAGGATCGGCACGTACCGCACGAGGGATCTCGAGTTGATCTGGGGGAAGGAAGATCCCGTGACGATCCACGTGGAAAATGGGTGCAGGTTTCTCGTGGACGTGACCCGCACGTTCTTCGATCCACGGCTTGCCAGGGAACACGAACGCCTTGTTTCCAGGATTGCCCAGGCTGGTTTCGAGCCCGCGACCATCTTGGATCTTTTCTGCGGCATCGGTCCCTTTTCCATCCCCCTGGCACTACTCGATCAAGACTTGGAAATCCACGCGGTGGATATAAACCCCGTAGCCATTCATTTACTCGATCGGAACGTGGACTTGAATGGTGTTAATCCTGAACGAATTACCCATCGAGCCATGGATGCGCGCGATTTCATGCGAGAGGCGTCCGAAGCCAATATCTCCTTCGATCACGTCATCCTGAACCTTCCTGGCACCTCCCACCTGTTCTTGGAACACGCGGTTCATCTCTTGGCTCCTCGAGGCAGGTTGTATTGGTACACCATTGCGCCCGACTTCACGGGGAAGAAGGAATCCCGGGGGATATCGATGGAAGGTGCCCTGGCACGGTTGAAAGCCCTTGACCTGGATGGAAACAAGGAAATCCCATCTCCTTGCACGAAAGGCATGGCACTCGCGACGACACTCGGTTTGCACGTTGCCATGGTGACCCGGGTCAAGGCATACGCGCCATACAAGTACACCTATTGCATCGAGCTCTCTCATTCGAAGGGATGAAGAAATACCATGATTCGCTTGGCGGGGGATCGAAACCACGCGATGGTTTCCGCCGATAGGTCCCGTGCAGCCTTGTCGCATCGCACCAGCACGGTCCTGTCACAGGTGAAATCACTCTTCCTGAAAACCATGTCCGTTTCATGGGTGAGCTGCAAATCGGGATGGCCGTGTCCCGTGATGGTCTCCAGCAGGTCGTTTCCCCCTCGTATTTCCACCAAGAATTTCTTTCCCTCGCGTAATGCATCCCTTGTTTGCTTCGAAAATTCAGCGGGTGCCAAGCTTGCATTGATTCCCACGATGCAGTTCCCGCTAGGAGTCAGGTAATTATCCTTCGTGAATTCCAACGTCGTGGCATGCGTGGCACTCACCAAGTCATGTCCCGACACCGTGAACTGCTCGAGCACCGGTCCCATCATTGCCAGTCAATCCTTCCTACCGGTGGTGCATACAAAAAACTTGGCTAACGATCCTTGAAATCAAGGAGGGATTTCTGGCGAGAGGATGTGTCCCCCAGGACCGTCCTTGCCTCGATGCTATTCCTGCCAAAATGCTCCAGGAGGTATTTCTTGCCGATCATCTGCAATGCGTACCGGTAATTCTTCCGGGTGCCGACATCCTGGGAGGAATAGAATGCATTCCACAATTCCTTGAATTTGGCATCATTCTTGTCCATGGTTACCTTTCCATGAACGGTCTGGCATCCAGTGGCGCACGTGGCAGCAAGTCGCGGCAGGATCTCCTCGTAGAAGGTCGCGTTATCCCTTGCACCAACCAGCATGAGACGCGTGCTGGATCTCGCCAGTCGCATCCTGCGAAAACAGGTTGGATCCATGGGATATGCCCTCATCCATTCGAAGGTTCCTGCCATGTCTCCCTTTGCCCGGTCTATGCTCCTTGGATGGTCGTCCTGGGCTTGGTTTCGTGCCACAGGTTCAAGATCATGCTTGGAAGGAGAGAAGCATCCCGCGCGAAGCGACTCGTTCCAGGTGATGATGGAATGGGTGGAGAGCCGCCGCGAGAAATGCCTCCCGATGAGATCCATGATCACGTGTCGGGAGCGGTACGTTCCCAACAGCAATGTGTCGGTGATTGGAATGAGCCGGATGTATCCCTTGAGTTTGTGGCATTCGTTGCGAACTTCGTTGCATTTTTTTAAGATGCCAGGATGATGCAGCCGGAGCTGGTCTATCAGGGCATGCTTGCCACGTAATCCATCAAAATAGGAATCGGGATGTTCTCGGAGCGTCTCGTGCCTTGCGGCAAACGCGAGTATCTTTTGGATGCTCTTCAAGCCAAGCACGAGTTCATCCCATCCTCCCGGGGAGCTTATGCTGTTCCAACCAATCGTCCAAGCGGGCATGACGCCACCCGTTCACTTTGATGAATGGCATGGCTCGCTTGGTCACCGCTCCCAATGATCGTAACATGGACATGCTTGTCACTGGCGTGCCATGCTTCCTGAGGGTCACGATCCGCTTGGCAGTTTTCGGGCCGATTCCCGGAACCCGGAGCAGGTCATCACGATTGCATTCGTTCACGTCCACCGGGAATCTCTCGGAATAATGGTCGATGGCGTAACGTAATTTCGGATCGACGGCAAGGGACAAGTTCTCTCCCTTCCCTGGCAAGATATCCTGCAACGGGAACCGGTACACCCGTAGTAACCAATCAGCCTGGTACAGCCGGTGTTCCCTCAGCAAGGGGGCAGGTGGTTCCTTGGCAAGCGGACTGCCCGTCACGGGACTGAACGCGGAGAAGTACACCCGTTTCAGGTCAAATGAGCGGTAATGCCTGGCAGTCTCCTGCAGGATCTCGTGATCGGTGGCGTGATTTCCTCCCACGATGATCTGAGTGGTGAGTCCCGCGGGTAATGCATCTTGCCGGTGGAAGCCGTGCATCCATGATAACCGGGTGAGAATGTCTGACATGTAATCCTTCGTGCTGCATATTTCCGAGAGATGTTGCTTGCCTGCTGCCTCGACATTGAGCGATAGCCTATCAGCATGCCGTCCCAAGGCCCTGATATCTGAAAGGGACGCCCCGGGTAGAACCTTCATGTGCATGTACCCCCTGAAATGATGCTTTTCCCTCAACGACCTTGCAATTTCGATGAGGTCGTGCATGGATTCATCCACGTTTCTGCAGATGCCAGAAGAGAGAAATAAACCCTCCACGTAATTGCGCTTGTAAAATTCCATGAATAAGTTGACAAGCTCGTCGGGATGGAACGATAGGACCTTCCGGAAACCCTTGCAACTCGTGGCATTCTGGCAGTAATAGCAATCATTGGTACAGGCATTGGAAACTAGTACCTTGAAGAGCGCAATGCACCTGCCATCGCTGGTATAGGCATGGCAGCAGCCTGCTGGCAATCGATAACCGATGGTGGCATTTCCACGTGGATTGCCGCTGGTGTTCCTTTTAGATTCCCGCTTGGACACAGCGCTGGCGCTCACGCTCGTCGATGCACAAATGTCATGCTTTGCCGATGTCCCGAGGACATGTAACTTCGTCGTGATGCTTGACACGGGTACCACCATGCTCTTGAAGGATGCTTGATGTGGTAACTACATTTCCTGACATGAAATTGGTGGTTGAAAAGGGATCAGGGTGCATGGAATTTCTATACCACGAGATCGCATTCAAGCCAAACCAAAGCTAGGAGGTTCTTTACGATTGCATACCCCCACGAGCCGGCACATGCATCACCATCGCGCAATGGAAGTCCCATCGTGCATTAATGATTTATAGGTCGCATCGGTACATCCAGCTTGAAACCGGCAATGGTCACCATCCACTCAGCGATCATCATTCATCTCGAGTTGCAAGAAGTCATCTTCTACGGTGTTCTTGATGAAGGAAACGCCCTTGACGAGACGCAATTGCAAACCATCTTCGAAACTGGCAGGCAATTATTGATTGGCGAGGCAAGGCTGGTGAATGTTGGTCGCTCCCAGGCGGTCTTGTCCAACCATGAAGACATTCTTGCCTGCCTGCATGTTGGAGATGCAACTGGTACCGGGGAACGCCTTGTCCAAAAACTGGTAGCACGCATGGGAAAAACCTTCAAGCGCAAGTACCAGGCAGATATCGACGAGCTGGGAGGGATGCAAGGTGATCATCTTTCCGGTTTCAGCAGTTTTGCCACGGACCTGTCCGAACTCTTGGAAACCTTCATGAAGGAATCGTCCAGCCAAAAAGCTGCATCCGCATCCGCCACGGGTTCTGGCAGCGATGGGAAGGATGCAGGACAATTCACCTTCGCGCCCGAGGGCGGGCGGGAGCCGGCAAGAGATGCTGGTGAGGAACCAGGTAGGAATCTTGGCGGCACAGCAGGGCAAGGTGCTCCCGGCACTGGAGAAACTCCTGCAGGAAGCGTGGAGAGATTTCCTGGTGGCAAGGTGCCACCTGAAATGCGAGACGAGGTTCTCTTCCAAGAATATCAGGAGATTGCAAATGTTTACAACGTGGAAATGGTAGATAACGTTATATCAACCATCAAGGTGTTCGTGTACTACAATATCGGGAAGCATCACGAGCTTCTCGTGGATTTCAGTGATTTTCCATGCAAGCCAGAAATTACCCTGCCACTCGGATGGCGGTTCATCCTGGACTCGTCTCCCCTGCATGCGAATTGGGATGCCGCCAATCCTCCCAAGGTGGTGGATCTCGTGGCAGAGATTGAAGCCCTCTTGCAAGAAATGGCACCGCCCGATACCAGTGAAAGCAACGTGGGTGCGGCTATTGGGGACAATGCGGGAGGGGATTCGGCATCATCCCTGCTAGCCGACAGGTTGTTCCAAAAATCGGGTAGGGAGGATGAACCTGCTACTGCGATGCCACCGACACCGGATGCAACCCCCACCATCATCGAAGGGGACATGGGTGCCCGGACCCCCTTGCGGCAAATGATCGACGCAGGAAGGGAAGAAGAATCCATCCCCCAGGGAAGCCAACCGATCATCTTGCAGGACGAGGTGCCTGATGCCATCTATCAGGAGTCCACGGGGCCAAGTGAATCGCCGGTGCACTCGCAAGACGATGCCGTCGAGGGACCAACCCATGCTGGAATGGATGGAATGGCGGGGGGCCAAGGTGCGCGACAGGCAGGCACTGGCGGGGTTGATGGAGTTGATGGCAATGGAGCAGGCTCCACACTTGGATCCTCCACGAGTCCCTTCAAGATCAAGCCCCGGTTCAGGATAGACGGGATGGAGATCGGCACGGGGAGCACCACGGAACCCCAGGACCTGGATCCGATGGAACCACCTGGAAGCAACCCTCCTGAAGATCCACCCACTGGCAACGGCGGCACTCCAAGCATTCCAAGTGACGGGAACGATGCAGGGCGCGCGCGAGGGGATGATGCATCCAGCAAGCGCTCATCTGTCCTCGTGCCCGCCGTGGAAGAGATACACGATTTCTCGCCAGTGAACGTCGTGAAAAAACCTGATCTTTCCCCTGCAACTGGACAGGCGGGGGGGGCAAACGGTAGGAAATCGGTCTCACCATCGCAACCGGCAGGGAAGAAAGCGAACGGCAAGGGTGCAACCGGTAAGGATGATGGTGGCGGTGATTTACCCTTCGCGTGGGGTGGTGATGAAGATGGGGATGAGAGTATGGAGATCAAGCCTCGTCGGGAGATCGAGGATTTCGATTTCAAGATCAAGAAGATCGAGGATTGAACCGCATCTTGGCAAGGCATGGGCTGGTTTCCTCGAGCTTGCATTTATATAGACACGAGCTAAATATACAAGTCGTATTGCGAGCCATGTGACCACCCTCGGATCCTTGTATCATGAGGGTCGAGAAACGCGTGAATGGGTGAACCCTGAATGCAAAAGGAGAATGATCTTGGAGGGAATATAACGGTGCTCGAGAACAGCGAGGCTTTATGCGCGTACCACCTGAACATGGAACGGGTTCGATTGGGTCGATTCTGCTTGGTAACGCTCTTGGTAACCTTGGTGATTTCCTTGCCTTTAGCCATCTTGTTACCGAATAACAAGGAGGAAGCCAGACTCGCACTGTTTCTCTTCATGGATATCGTTGCCCCGCTGGCATTATTAACCATTTACGGTTACATCGTGAGCTTCAGGACGAAACAACTCACCATCGACAGGCGTGATCGCTTGCTGGACTTGGAAATCAATTACAAGTTCTTCACGAAGCAATTGCAGTTCAACTTCGACGAGATTGCCGCGTTCTCGCTTGAATCTGAACCCCAAGGACCACCCCCTGGCGTTCGCGATTATAACAGGCTGGGATTCGTGACATTGACCATGCTCCTGGGAAATGGGAAAAACATTCGTATTCTCAGCGCCTCTGGCCACCGCTTCCAAATCGATGACGCTAAGATGCTGGAAAGAATGCTGGTCTCTGCCGTGTTTTTCGGCGAGCAGCGCTTCATCACCCGGGTGACGGAAAAGCTCAGGATCCTCAACCAACCTGGTGATTTCGATGGGATCACCCAGTTCGAGATTAGCCTCCTCAAGGACGGCGCGAGAGCCGGGATGATAGTGGGATTCCTGCTGCTAGTGATCCTTGCCTACCTGTTTGCATCGATTGGGTTTGGCTTAACCTTCATTATTGATACGACGGGTTTCGGAAGGATATTCTTCCCGATTGTACTGGGAGTCACCGGTGCCATTTGCCTGCCAATCCTGCTTGTGCCGGCTATCCGGTACCGGGTGAGCCGCCGGAACTCCAAGATCATCACGATCGATGAGAATCAAGGCTTGCTTGTTATTAACCAGACCAACAGGAGAAAATCCACCACCATGGACATCATGGATATCAAGAAATTTTCCATGAAGTACCGGCGCCGGATCATCCAAAACAAGAATACCACGAACGTGATTTATGATTACTTCCCGACGATCATCACCAACGAGGGATCGTTGACGGTGTACAAGTCAAACCGTTTCTCCGAAGCCAATAAGGTGATCTTGCTCTTGGCCATCACCGTGAAACACACCAAGCGAAAACTCTCGGGGGAAAAGGTGGAATCATTCCCGCCGTTGATCTTCGAGAACGTGTACGCGAAGCTCGATGAAGATTCTCCCGAGATGCGAGAAACGGGTGAGATGGATGATGGGCATGAGGATGAAAAGCCCTCATTCTTGGCCACTGGAGACAGGGAATTCCCGCCATTCAAATAGTGAATTCCATCCAAGTCACCCGATTACTGGCTGCATGACTTGCCGCCGGTTCATGGTGGTCCATTGATCCAAGCCGCATAGCCATCCACCTGCCGATGGCCTGTTGTTCATGAACGCGCGGGATGAAACGAGAGATCGAGCCCCATGTGATGGTTTCCAACCCGTGACCACCCGCTCGAGCCATGCAAGGTCGCAGGATGCCAAGGTGCACCGGACATCGCCCCTGGATACATCCCGATATCCGGCACCAACCCGCTCCCACCACTCGCGAAGTGTCCTTCCTCCCCTTGCAGGTCCCCCGCCTCAAAATGCTTTTATTACCAAGAGGCAAATTATAAAACAATAGATCATTGGTTTACCACGGAGCCGGCGCGCGTCAGTCATGCCGGTCCGTGATCTTTTAATCGAGTCGTGCATGTATCATGAGCGTTGATTATGGTAGCATCATAGCAGCGTTGCAACAATTCAATCCCTCCATTGCAGGCGTGTGCGTCACGTCGATGATGGGCAAGATTTTGTACGTGTCGCAGGGGTGGCAACCAGATCCTTCCGAGATACAGAGGGCCGTGAGCGCGTGGACCGGGGGAAGCGCGATTGCAGTGACCATTTCAGGAGTGAAATTTTCCGTGTTGCAGTCGTCCCCGGAGAGATTCATATCGACGAATATCAAGAAGCAAGGCCATCTCGTTGGTGCCAAGACCCCATCTGGTGAATGCGTCTTGGGTTTCGTGCTTCCCGACGGTGCCTACGACGGGGCATACATGGACTTGGCCAGGGCTGCAGGGGAAATGCGCCAAGGTGGAAGCGCCCAGAACCTGACCATGACACAAAAGACCAGTGACACGGTGTACCAGAAAACCGACGTGTCTGGTGCACGACTACAGGCTAATCCCACGCCAACCGGTGGTGGTGCCGCTGGTCCAGATGCACAAGATGTCCAGCAATTGCTTGAATGGATCAATAAGACTGACGGATTGGTAGCATACATCCAGTATTGCCTGCAAAATAATGATGCGAACAGGATCGGGGCATTTGCACGTTTTTACAGGAGCTTGCGACAGGCACTCGGCTGAATCGCGAATAACATTCCCGCCATGAAGGAACGGGAACCCCAATCCACTCACGCCACGCGGGGAAATCCCTCGCGATCGCCAGACGGTGCGGGGAAGGTGGAAATTTTTTTAATGAGAAGTGGTAAGAGGTACCATTGAAGTTGAAGGATCGTTCGCGCGTAGAGATGAGAAACCATGTCCATGAAGTTTGGCACCGAGATAGGGCTCACCGAGGCTGATATTGAAGTCCTGGAACCAGAGATCGCGTTCGTGACCGAGAATACAGAGATCGAAACCATCGCCCTCACGACTGCAGAAGGTTTCCAGATCGCATTTGCTGCAGTTCCCGGATACCACATGGACAGCGATAGTTTTTGTGGGATCGCCTCAGCGCTCATCATGACGGGGCGAAGCACCCTGATGAGCGTGTTCCAGAAGGACTTGGACGAGATCATCGTCCGGGCATCAGATGGTTACATCGTGGTCTCGAATGCTGGTAGGTTCGTCTTGGTCGGCGCCAGTAGGTTGATCAAGTCCATGATGCAAACCGTGAAGGTTTTTCGGCAATCAGCGGATAGGATCTCACAGCGGTTTCCCGCGTGATCTTGCCGCGGCATGTTCCCGCGTTGTTCCCTGGCTCTCCATGGACCATCATGCCAGCCAGGTGGTTAACTCCTTTTCATCACGCAAGAGCACCACGGGCTCGAGATCGTGGCGGGTGGCCGTGTCCATGCCAAATGTTCCCCGCGCCCGAGTCCCCTCACGGGGCAAATCCTCGACCAATTCCCCCCGTAAATGTGATCGTTGGGTTTCACCCAAGGGAATCATGGGAAGGTTGG
This sequence comes from Candidatus Bathyarchaeota archaeon, assembly GCA_014729935.1. GTDB lineage: Archaea > Asgardarchaeota > Lokiarchaeia > Sigyniarchaeales > Sigyniarchaeaceae > WJJB01. The sequence continues at coordinate 22,738 of WJJB01000470.1, forward strand.
TTTCGAGGTAGTGCCCGTCGAAGGGATGCTGCATGCCATCCTCGCCGGTGAACGAGCGAGGGATCAAGATGGCGACTGGCTTCCCGTGCACATCGTTCCTTGCCAAGAAACCAACAATCGATGCGACCAGTCTCCGCTCCTGGGTTGCATCAACCTGCGAGGGATACAGGTTGTGGGAGCACGGGTGCATGGGGAGGAGATCCTCGGGGATCACCCCCAGGACGGGATTGAGCAGGACCACCAGCAGGCGTGCCCGTGCCGCGGGATCGCTGCCAAGAGTTTCCCCGATGGCTTCCTGCCACCGTGCATGTTGAGGAGAGGAAATCGCGTTCACGTCAAGTTCGGGTAGTAAAAGCATGCGGGAAACTTCCTTGCCAATCTTGTACCTGCTGGCAAGATCCTCCTTGAAGCGATGGATGATCGGGCGATCCAATGTTTCCGGACCGGTGTAGAAGATGGCATGCCTGCCAAGGATTGGCTCCCCCGCTGAAACTTCACCCGCGTGTCTTGACCGGTGCCATTGGTTCACCATCCTGAGGGCTTCGAGCAAGCAAGGGTGTGCCCTGCACCTGGTTTCCACGAGTTCCCACAAGGTCTGTGCCCGGACGTGCTCCCTGATCACCTTGAATTCCCCCATGGTAACGTGCAAGTTATGCTCGCACAGGAACCGGTGTCGTTCCGAGGGTGGCAGCCCCCGCGTCTCCCGGGGGGTGCTTGCAGAGCAAGCTGGGCAGCTGCAAGGGAATTCAACGAGATCGTCCAGAAGCAACGTGCCGCTGGTGGTCAGGTACCTTCCCTCCCGTGCGAATAACGAGTAGGCGGCAGAATCGAAGAGGTCGCATCCTAGTGCCGTGAATAGCGAGAATACCATGGGATGCCCCGCACCGAACAAGTGCACGGGCCGACTTGGATCGAGCCACTGCTTGGCGTGCAGGACGATCTTGGCTACCAGCGTGAATTGATAATCGTTCAATAATTTTACCACCCCGCCGAGAGCATGAACGGCAAAATCCAGCCCGTTCAAAACCGTGGCTGATCGCTCCAGCAGGTCCGGGAAACGCCCGCCATGCACGGGGCCATACCATGCAGTACCCGGTGCATGCCGCCGGTCAACGTTCAATTTCGCCCTTTCGAGAGTGGTGTGCACCTTCCGAATGGCCACCTCCCGGGTGTCGTCAACCTGCACTGGCTGGTCCAAAATGACGCCAAGATCCGAGCCGATGCGTTCCTGGAAGGGTTCGATGGTCCCGGGCTCCAAGTCTCCCGTACCATACATGTAATGCTGGAATGCCCCCGAATCCGTGGCGATGATGCTGGGGAAATCAAGATGGGCATGGATGCCGCCATCCAAGACTCGCCGGGAGAGGCCTTCATCCTGGTGAATGATGAACGCGTTCGTGAAGATGGCATCCACCCCGAATCTATCATGCATGACCCGCGCGGGAATCACTTGCTCCCGTGGATGGACCACGGGAAGGATGTTCGGGGTGATCATCTCCTTGCCACTGCTCGTGGTGAACTTGCCCAGCC
>WJJB01000471.1 GCA_014729935.1 Candidatus Bathyarchaeota archaeon
CTTGTGATGTCCGATTTAGAGCACATGGGATTCTTGGAACCCGTGGAAACAAGGAATAACGTGCTTCGCAATTACGCGAGTTACCTCGTTGGTATTAACGAATATTCAGGTGACCCCAACCAGTTATATGCTGAAAAGATAACCCAATTCGCAAGGGAAATGAAATGCGATGGCGTGTTATTCCAGGATGTATTTGCATGCAGGAACCTGGCGCCAGTGTTGAAATTATTCAAGGAACGTGCGCGAAAAGCCGCCCTCCCCGTTCTGGAAATGTCCTTCAACAATATTGGTGAAAACATCGAGCAAAATAGAACCCGGATCGAGGCTTTCATGGAGATGCTAGCTCAATGACTGGATTGGGACCATGCTATCTCCAGAGGAATGGGATGAAATGCATCAGGGAAACCTCAGCAGATCCAACACACGTGGATTGCGCCTCCTGCCTGTGGAACTTGGATAATTGCAAAGTTGGGAATGAAACGACGCTTGAACGATTATTTGAGAAATATTTCGGTGATTTTCCCAGATCCAACAAATAGAGTGGCGTAAGATACGCAGGATGATGATACAAGACGGAACTGTAGTGGGTTGAGGCCCCACGATGAAGATGCTGTTACTATCTGACTGGATCTTGCCACCAGCACGGGTGAATATCTTCATGATACCATGGAAGTCTTAATATTTCTGGTTGGTAGATATATAAGTAATAGTACAAGGAAGGGAATTCATCCCACTCGAAGTGGTCACCTCATGGTAAATGAAAACGAATTTGACTTTAACAAATTTATTCAAACCTCACCAGATATCACCTTGGAAAATCCGCCAGAAGCTCTGTTCGCGAAGGGTAATAAAGGAGCGGTTGACTTGTATGGTGCCTTGTCCATCGTTGCAATGCGAAAGCCCGATGAGCTCGTGGTGTTTGATCCCATCGAAGAGCGGCAGATGCAAGGGATTTATGATGATACTACTGGCAAGGACCCGCAAATAGAAGATTTAAGATTCATAAAAGGAAAAATGGATAACGAGGACCCGGAGATCCTCAAGTCCCGTATCATCAGGATCCTGAATTACATCGAGAAGAAGAAGTTCTTCCTTCATGGCACATTGGAGCTGGAGGCGAACGCGTTCGAATCATCCCTTTTCGTGGACGTGAAAAAGGATATCATCAACAAGCTCGAGGGCGTGCATCGGAAATTTCGCGACGGTAAAACCTTTCCCAAGCTCGAGAAAGGGGGCATCCTGAAGAAACATGTAAAGATTCGCTTCATTGGAAGGGCTATTGGAAGGCTGTGGCCCAGGCAGGATGCTGGCACGGGAAGGGATTTCTTGGTTAATTTGAACGAGGTCCGGGGATTTGCCTCTGGAATTGTGGTTGTCGAAGATGACGTGGCAGAATTTGTAATACTTACAGACACCGTCATCTCAAAGGGGAATGATATTGACTGGATCGTGATGCGACAATTGCTAAAGGATTTCCAGGAAGGAACAAAGACCCCGATCTGCTGGTTCAAGTGGCAGTTCGGATTGGACGCGCTTTTCTCCATATGGGGCTTTGAAAACATCAAGGAAGATATGGAAATCAAGCAACTCGTGAAAAGCTACAATGAACGCATATCCGAGACCATCATGGAATATTACAAGGATGCAAAGGTTGTTGGAACCGAGGAACAGGTTGACTTCAACACGCTCCCTGAGAAAGATAAGGAACTGGTGATGAAAGACCTGATGGAGACCATGGACACGCTCACGGCAATGTTAGATGATCAGGATTCCGAAAAAAGTGGAGGGGAATGATAATACATGGCAATCTTGCAGGTGGAGTTTTATCCAGAACTAAATATCAAGGAAATTGAAGACGCAGACACGGAAATGAAACAGAACGCGAAGAAGCTCCCGGAACCCTTCTTTTTCAAGCCACGGGAGCATTTCGATCTCAATACCATCAAGGCGGCATGTGATCCAATTTTGAAAAAGGGGATAGAGCATGTCATAGTCCTGGGAACGGGCGGGAGCATCCAGACCCTGCTAGCCTTGAAGCAATATGCGAACAAGCAGGTGCACCCGATTACCAGCTCGCGCCCCACCGAGCTGAAGCGCCTGTTCAAGATACCAGGACTCAAGGATAATTCAATCGTGGTTCCCGTGTCAAGGGGTGGTAAGACGCTGGACGTGAATGCAAACCTGTACCTTTTTCCCAGGTATGACATGTTGGGATTGAGCTCTCGAGGTCCCATGAATAACATCCTGAAGACCATGGATGTCAAACTACTGGAGGTGCCGGACCTGAGTGGCAGGTTCGCGGCATCCTGCACCAACGTGGCACTTCTCCCAGCATATTTGGCAGGCATTGATGTAAACACCTTCGTTGATGGCTTGGAAGCCGGCTACAAGATTTTCGATGATTCAGTGCCCATCCAGACTAATCCTGCGAAAAAATTCGCCTTGTACCTGTACAAGCTCTTTAAAAATGGTTACAGGAACGTGTTCTCCATGCCTTACTTCTCGTGGCTGAAAGGTGCAGTTGGATTATGGGTTCAAGAATTGTCTGAAAGCACCGGCAAGGAGGGACTTGGATTGCTCGGAACCTACCAAGAAGCCCCGCTTTGCCAACATTCGGTGCTGGAGTTGTTACTCGGGGGTAGCAAGTATCACACGGTGCCATTGCTCTGGATTCTAGAGAAGGACCCACACGATATTCCCTTGAACAATACCATCAAGCATATTCAGGACAAATCAGCGGCAGACACGGTATTATACCAAGCAAATGCGACGTTCGAGGCTCTATTAACCCAGGAATGTCCCGCAGCCATGATCACGTTAGAGATACCCACCTTGAGAAACATGGGATTGCTCATCTCCTTCATCCAATCCACCATCTACCACCTTTGCTTGCTATTTAACGTGAACTGGGCAAATAACCCGAACGTGCTGCTTGGCAAGGAGATTTGCAATTATGCCATGGAACAGGATAAATCCATGATGCAAATGAAGGAAACTCGCAAGAAGGTTGCTTCAGAGCAATTCAAGGACTTTTGGTTGCTCGAGTGATTTCATGTGAATTCCCCACTCTTTCTTTTTCCCCGGAAAATACAAGAACATCCAAATCCTACCATCCCTAACAATCTTCCCATAGATAATGATGACGGGTCAAAAGGTTACCATACACAAGTTTGGAGGTTCTTGCCTTCGAGATAAGGAATCGTTTGCAAAGACGCTGTCCATCATGAAGAAATTCATGGATACTCCTTCCATTGCGGTACTATCGGCTTTCAGGGGTATCACCGATAAACTAATTGGCGTGATGGAACTCGCCTTGGAAGATGAAATGAAAGCCTTGAATAAGTGCAAGGACCTGCAGTTATTTCACGAGGACATCGCCAAGAAGACAATACAAGATGAGGCATTAGTCCAAGATGCCATTTCCTTCTCCCGGGATAGTTTCAAGCTGGTAGCCACCACGGTGCACGAGATATTCACCGGTGGACTTCCCCGGAACATGCGGGATTATGTTGTATCCTTCGGGGAACGCCTTTCGTCGTATTTGTTTTCTTGCTTCTTGAAGGCAGAAGGGTTGAATGCACAATTCTTCCCGGGGGATGCACTAATTACAACCTCATCGGATTTTGGATCCGCCCTTCCATTGATGGGAGAAACTTCAGGGAAGGTTCTACGCACGGTAAAACCTGCCCTGGATCAAGGAACGATCCCCATCGTTGCCGGGTTTTACGGGGAGGATATCAACCGGGAAATCACCACTCTTGGAAGGGGTGGTACTGATTTCACGGCAACCATCTTGGCTAACGTGCTTTCGAGTGTTCTCGATCCAGTCGTCATGTTCTGGAAGGACGTTGATGGATTACTCACTGCAAATCCAAACATAGAAGAGAATGCCATGCTCATTACTCAAGTAAGCTATGACGAAGCCAAGGAGCTTGCTTATTTTGGTAGCAAGGTTTTGCACCCCCTCTGTTTGAGCATGACCATGGAAAAGAATATCCCCGTGGAAATACGCAATTTCAACAAGGACTTGGATGCTCCCTTTACTCAGATATCGGGGTACATGAAAGAAAACATTGATGTCGTTAAAGCCATCGCTTGCATCGAGAAATGCGTCATGGTCACGGTACAAGGAGCTGCTTTGGTTTCGCTGCCAGGGATTGCTGCAAAAATTTTTGATTTACTCGCCAAGCATGGCGTGAATATACTGTTCATCAGCCAAGCATCCTCTGAAAATAACATCACATTCGTGGTAAACGAGCAAGGTGGGCCGGTAGCAGTGAAACGATTGCAGGAGTCGGAATTCTTCGGCAAGACGGGGGACACCCATTGGATTGATGTCTTTCAAGAGGACGTGAGCCTGATTGCAGTGGTTGGTCATGGCATGGCGAAAAAGTATGGAATATCCGGACAGGTCTTCACCGCTCTTGGCAACGCGGGCGTGAACGTGCGGGCGATCGCCCAAGGCTCTAGCGAGTTGAATATTTCCATCCTGATTTCTCCAGATGACCTCAAGGCAGCCATCCACGCCATCCACGAGAAATTCTCCCTGCACCAGCCCAAATAGCTCCTTTATTGCTTGGTTAATATCATGGTTTATTAGATTGACAGTGGAACACCATTCGAGCATCAATGGCAACCGACGACAGGATATCCAAGGACGATTATTTCATGGAGATTGCCCACATTGTCGCGAAACGCAGCACCTGCGTCCGCCGGAAGGTGGGGGCGGTTCTCGTGAAGGATAATCACATCATTTCCACTGGATATAATGGTGCACCTTCAGGCATGAAGCATTGCACTCCGGAAACATGCCTGCGGAACATTTACAAGGTACCATCGGGCGAGCGTCATGAACTATGCCGGGGCGTTCATGCCGAGGTGAATTGCATCATTCAGGCTGCCACGCATGGCACGGCGATTCAAGGAAAAACCACACTCTACACTACCACTTTCCCCTGCATGAGCTGCCTGAAGCTCCTACTCAACGCAAAGATCAGGCGTATCATGTATGCCGGTGATTACAAGATGGATAATGCCATGAAACAGGAATTACTGGACGAGGCAGGAATCGAAATCGAAAGGATCCAACGATTTCCCGGTTGAATTCCCCGATCAGGCTACACGAAAGAACATCTACTTGCCTTTTTTCAAGGATTTGAAGTTTAGATGGGTGATTTACAGGAACTAATGACCATCGAGGCGGGAATATTGATTCAAAAGGGATAAACGACGGCAAAAAACGATCAAGAAGGGGAAGCATGTTTTTATGAGGTGTTGGACAAAGTACCCACAAGAAGGAAAAAATAACTAGAAACCTACAAATCATGAATCGAGGCACGTGATGATGGAACAACCTGACAAAGAACGCACGACCTTCGAGTATCTCACGAAGCGCTTGGAGGGAAAGAAAGACAGTTATGGCATGTTAATGAAGGAAGTGGTGAAATCCGGGGTGTGCACTCATTGCTCAGCCTGCACTGCGGTATGCGATGTACTTGAATGGGTTGATAACCAGCCCAAGCTTGTTGGAAAATGTACCGGTTGCGGGATCTGTTACAATCAGTGCCCCCGAACCATCACCGTTCCGGAAGATCTCATAGGGCGATACAAGGCGGCATACATCGGGAAGACACTCATCCCCGAAATGGTGGGAAAAGGTCAGGATGGGGGTATTACCACCAGTCTCTTGCTGTACCTGATGGACAAGGGCTTGATAGATGGTGCCATTGTCACGACCAGGGACGAGAAATGGAATGCAACTCCAGCGTTTGTAAAGGATAGAGGTGAACTCATCAAAGCAGCGGGTTCCGTGTACGTTCATTCCCAGACGGTGAAAGCATTATTCGATGCAATCAAGAGTGGGAATCATGCTGTTGCATTTGTTGGTACCCCATGCAACATCGATGCCATTGCAAAGATGGAAAACAGCCCATATGGTATGATGCTTTACAACCTTCGAAACCAGATATTCAAGATTGGACTCTTTTGCATGGATAGTTTTGCTCCCGAAACCCTTTACGGCTTTTTCAGGAGAGAGGGTATCGACTTGGAGAACATTTCCAAGATGGATATCTCCAAGGGTCAATTTCACTTGTATGACATGGAAGGCAACAGGATCAAGTCCTACAAGATACGAGCCCTGAACAAGTACAAGTCATCCAGTTGCAATTTTTGCATGGACCTCACTTCAGAACACGCGGATGTCTCCATCGGGTCCGTGGGCTCCCCGGATGGGTACAATACCATCTTGTGCAGGTCAGCCTTCGGTGACTTGGTGCTCAAGGACGCGGCAGAGCACGGGTATATCGAAATCAAGGAAGCATCCGACAAGGACCTTGGAGCGGTAATCAGGCTTGCAAAGATGAAAAAACAGTCACTCTACAACGTGAACGTTCGGACCCAGTACGTGTTCACGCCCCCAGCAAGTGAAGCACCTGGTGAAGCAACAGCAGAAGCACCCGTGGAGACCACAGCCACACCGGCAATCCCGTTCCTTGCAAAGAAATTGAAACTCAAGAAACCAAAGCTCACCAACAAGCGAAATAACCTGAAATTCACCTTGGCGAATGACTCTGGCTACATCATGGAGGATCTTGACATTAAAATCGCCGTGACCGAGGACATCTTCGAGAAATCAGCATGGCACGCGAAGATCGCGGGACTCTACCCGTATGAATCGATGGTGTTCGATTATCCCGTGAACGTCGGGGAAGTAGAGACCAGTACCCTTGAAATCATGGTTGAGGTTAGAAATCCGACGGAACCGTTGTTGAGCGAGAAGATTAGCATTCAGAAATTGATCGACAAGGCAAACAAGCGGAAGAATAAAAAGTAAAGAAAATTAAACCCAAGTACCTGAAAGAACAGTATAACACAGCGTGAGAAAACCATGAAAATCAGTTTAATCGGTCTGGGCGGGTGTGGAAAGACATCCATCTACGCTACCACCTTCGCCATGAAATCACCCGAGAGCACTTCTTCCTTGAGTCCCACCATCATGTACGAGGTGCGACGGCATCCCTACTTGGGTCTCGAGGTATCCATCTTCGATTTTGGAGGGCAGGAAGGATACAGGGATTCATACGTGGAAAAACCTGACGTTTTCAACGAGACGGACGTCTTGGTTCCCATCATTGACATGCATGACCCGGAAAAGCTCGATGAAGCGAAAGAGTACTTCACCAAGGTTATTTCAGTGTTGAAGAAAAAAGCCTTGAAGCCGAAGGTTTACTTGCTGTATCACAAGTTCGACACGCACGATTACCCGAAGGAAATGCTAGATTCCACCTATAAAAAGGCGAAGGAAATATTTGATGACATGTTCAAGGATTTTGAAGTGGTGGTGAATACCACTTCCATCTATGAGCAGGAGAAGCTCAATCGCATCTTCAGGGACATCTTGGTTGGGTCGTACGACGCCTTGAAATCCCACGTGGAAAAGGCAGAGAGCCAATTGAAGGATATCGATGCAAAGATCATCGTGGCAGATATATCAGGTAACGTCGTCGTTCACAATGTAGAAGGTGTGACTGCAGGCTTGCAATTGAGAAGTGATTTTAGGGAATTTATCCATTCGTGCAACATGATCAGGGAAAACTTGTTCATGGCTGAATCTGCTTCATTCAATGGGAAGCCAATCGACGGTGATAGGGAAGTAGAGCTTCACATTTACAAGTACGTATTGGCTGTATTGATCATGAAGTCAAGGAAGATTAGCGTTGAAAGCGAGGAGAAAATCTCTCAACTGCTTAATGACTTGAGCTTATTCGCAGATATCGTGATCTCATCACACAACCAATAATCTCCCCTTTTTTCCATGGGAACGCGTAATTCACTCGCGTGCAGTATTTTTTTAACGTGTTATTAACTCTCACAATCGTAGGAAAACCTTGGAATGAATCACGGTGGATTTAAAAATCGATTTTCCCAAGCTTGCCCTCATTGGGCAACCCTTGGATGTCAACGTGGAGATAGATATTGAATCAGTCTCCAGAATTGCCTATTCTGGCGTAAAGCTCAGTGCAATACGTCCGTGCGAGCGACCATTGCTTATCGAGCAGCGGGAGATCTTTTGCAATGGTATTTTCGACAAGGGGATATACAAGCGAAAGACCACCATCCCCATTTCCAAGAAGGTTGTTCCCTCATCGGAAAAGCGGGGGATCAAGTACATCATGGAGCTTTACACCCGCGTGCCCGCAGGAAAGGATGATGCATCCAGCCACGAGCTGGTTTCATCCAAGAAGGATGGCATCATGTTGGTGGAGGAGCCAGATCCCAAAAAACCCCTCCAGGTGAATCCTGTCGTTCTCGCTATCAAGGGGCTAAAGATCAGCCTTCAGAAAGACACGTTTAAACCTGGCGAGACCATCAAGATTAACTTCGAAGCGAGGGAGCTCAGGAATCTAAAAGTCCTCTTGATGCAACGGTCGAATATCATTTGTGACTGCACCCAGTATGGGCGCGTGTGCACGAAGGTTCCTACGATCCCTGCATCTGCTGCTGGCGCTGCAAAAGCGGACAATCCAACTACTGGCTTCCTTTTACTCTCTGTCCCACGTGAAGCAGAATTATCCACGCGTCACGTGTGGGAGCCAAAGGAGAAATCAACATGGAATGATAAGTTTGGTGATTACAACGAGTGGTTCCTGGCTATTTCTGGAAAGAAGTATAACGGGGAACTCGTGAATTTCGATATACCCATTGAAATCGATAAAGGAATAATCAGCAAGGAAGAGAGGGAAAGCATTCAATTCTTCGAATCATCTGATGGCGACGCCCTGGCAGGTTCACAGCAATTGTTTAAACAAAGGCGCATAACCCTCCAACGGGTCGATAAGCAAGATGCTGGATTGATGATCGAAGTGCAAAATGAGTGCAAAGATGATTTCAATGGGTGCACGTGTAGGATTACTGGAATACGTGATATGTTTTTCGAAACAGCACCGTTCATGGTGGGTTTTTCGGACCTTGAATCCAATGCCACGAGGACCTTGGAAGTACCCGATATAGTTCCCAATGTCTCTGAAATCAAGTTAGATTTCGAATCAAACAATTATCACTTGGGCACGTTCAGGGAGGCATTATGACAACCATTAACCGGGGATGCTCGTGAACTTTTTCGAAGAAAAGGGAAATAGGGAAGTCGAGAAGGGTGGTATCGACTTGGAAAGGTTTTGCGTCGTATTCCTTGCATACTTCGACGAGGCACGGGGACACCAATTATTGTTAGTGCATCCCGCCCACCTGAAAGAAGACGAGGAATTCATGCAAGCAGAATCAAAGACCATTTTCATCCACTCCATTTGGTGGATGTCGGTCGAGCTCCAAGAAGAGCTCAATCACGTGGATTTGGAATTCAACGGGAGAAATTACCTAGCAAAAAAATTCCATGCCCCGAGTAACCGTGCCAAAAAACGTAGCGGGATGAATGCGGAAACACCAGAAACAATCGTTCTGATCTTGAGCATCCCGATTAACCTGAATCCATTTGGTGGGAAAATTCTAAATAATATCTACCAGAAACTCGTCTCCGAATTCAAGAACGATTTCTCGACCGCCATCGAGAAAAGCATATGCGAGGCAAAAATAATCAAGAGCCCTCGCGACAAGGAAGTCTGCATTGAAGGATCCAAGATAATTGAAGAAATGCGCACGACAATTAAGCAAGTTCTTGACCAGTTTGGAAAGAAGATTCAAGCAAATATCAATTCCGAGGATGAAAAACAGCGAGCCCTTGCGTACTTGCTCTACCAGGATATCAAGAAACGACCCCAAAGCAAGGCAGAAAATAACCTGTTCTTTGAACCCGCAAGGGAATCAAACGTCTTAGATCTCACGGAGGTTCTACGCAGCAAAGTTAGCCTTGCAGATGCCTATATCAACAAGGAGGAATCAAAGATTAACTTGACATTGATAAATGCATCTAATGATGACTTGGATGCTTGTTCCGTGAGTATCGCCTATATTGAGGACTTCTTTGAAAAATACTTCTACTCGGTTGATATAGATTACTGGTTCGCCGGCGAGGAACTAAATTTCCAATTTGAATGCGTTGGCAAAAAACTGAAAGAGGAGTACCTCATCACCGTCAAGC